>JAMOPY010000035.1 GCA_027064305.1 Methanobacteriota archaeon | reverse complement strand
CCCGGGTAGTACCGGGCCCGGGTCGTCGAGCTGACGGTCGCCGAGACCACCTCCATCCCGACGTCCCCGGCCCGGGCCTCGGTGAGCCCGCACCCGGCCGCCTCCAGATCGAACGCGCAGACCACCGCGGTGTTGAGCGTTCCCGGCCAGGTCACCCGAGGACCCTCCGCCGCGTTGAGTCCGGCGACGCGACCCTGGCGCACGGCCACGGTCCCGAGCTGGCTGGGGACCGGCTCACCCGTGATCGGGCACCAGTCGGCCGCGCAGTCCCCGGCCGCGTAAATCCCCTCGAACACGCCGCCGTCCTCGGTCTTCACCCGCAGGGCCGGGTCCACCTCGACCCCGAACGGGGTGACGGCGGCGTTCATGGCCTCGAAGAGCTCGGTCCGGGGCCGGACCCCGGCCGCCATTATCACGAGGTCCGCCTCGAGCTCCTCGCCACCCACCACCACGGACTCCACCGACCCGTCCCCGCGGATCTCCTCCACGGGGTCGCCCAGCAGGACCCGGACGCCCTCCTTCTCCATGCGCTCCTGGAGCTCGGCGGCGAGATCGCGGTCCAGCAGCTGCGGTAGTACCTGGTTCAGCATCTCGACCAGCGTGACCTTCAGGCCGCGCCGGTGCAGCGCGTGCGCCATCTCCACCCCGATCGGACCGGCCCCGACCACGACCGCGCGCTCGGCGGAGCGAACGGCCCGCTCCAGCCGCTCGATGTCCGAGAACCGGCGCACGGTGAGCACTCCGTCCAGCTCCGCGCCCTCGATGGGGGGAATCAGCGGCTCACCTCCTACGGCGAGCACCGCCGCGTCGAACTCGATCGTCCCGTCCTCGGTCTCCACCACCCGCTCCTCCGGGTCCACCTCCTCCACCCGGGTCCGCAGGCGCAGGTCGATTCCCATGCGCTCGTAGTACTCGGGCGACCTCATGACGATGTCTTCCGCGCACTCGATCTCGCCCGAGAGCACGAACGGGATGGCGCAGGGGGAGTAGGCGACGCGGTCGTCCTCGGTAATCAGGGTGACCTCCGCGCCCCGCTCCCGGGCGGTCCGGGCGGCGGTGATGCCGGCGGCCCCTCCGCCAACGACCACCACGCGCATCGCTCGGCCCGGCCGGGCCGACCGGGCCCGCTGATAAATCGTTTACAGGAGGCCGCGCCGGCGCAGGTCCCTGCGGATTCGGATCACGCCGCGCAGGTAGCGTAGGATCTGCCGCAGGCCCACGTTCGAGGAGCCGTGCTCCCGGGGCTGGAACGTGAACGGGATTTCCCGGACCCGGTACCCCATGTGGTGAGCCTTGGCCAGCGTCTCCACCTGGATCTCGAAGCCCTCGGAGACGAACGGTCGGCCCTCCTCCAGGATCTCGCGGCGGATGGCCCGGAACCCGCTGGTGGGGTCCCGGTAGGGGAGCTTCAGGAGGATCCTGGCGACGACCCGGGCGCCCCAGGAGTTGAGGCGCCGGTACCAGGGGAAGTTCTCCACCTGGGCCCCCTCCACGTACCGGGAGCCCAGTCCGAAGTCGCACGCCCCGTCGAGCACCGGGTTCACGAGGTTCGGGAGGTACTCGGGTGGGTGCTGACCGTCGGCGTCCATGCAAACGACGACGTCCCCCTCGGCCTCGCGGAAGCCGCGCCGGTAGGCCAGGCCGAGCCCCGGTCGCTCCTTGCGGACGATGACCCGGATGTTGCCGTACTCCTCCGCCAGCTCCCGGGCCACCTCGGCGGTGCCGTCCGGCGAGTCGTCGTCCACGACGAGCACCTCCGCGTCCCAGCCCTCCCGGTCGATCACCCGCTCGATCCGGGGGATGACGTGCGGGAGGTTGTCCCGTTCGTTGTACGTCGGCAGGATGACGCTCACCTCCACCGGTGAGGGCCCCCGAGCCTCGCGATCAGGGTGAACCCCTTCACGCCGGACCGGAAGGTGTGGACGGGTCGCTCGGGGTCCAGCATATGAAATGGTGTGGGCTCGCGGTGGGCGTCCGCGGTTTCCACCTTCATCAGTCGGAGGTCCTCGCGCAGCTCGGTGGGGAGCCGGGAGAGGTCCAGGAAGGACTCGTCCCGGGTGCGCCGGTACCACCGGACCCGGAGGTCCAGCTCTTTCCAGACGTGCGTGGGGTCCGCCCGGATGCCGGTGAAGAAGGGGAGGGCGCGTCGGATGGGGGTGGTGCGGGCGACGTCGGCGCCGGACTCCCGGAGGAACCTGAGCGCCGCGGCGAGTAGCAGGTGGCCGATCTGGTACCGGCGTCGCACTCGGGGGGAGACGATCAGGCCGAACACGTTGTGCGGGTGGCGGGTGGTGTCGGGATCGGCCCCGACGCAGGCCACGGGTTGGCGCCGTCGGTGGGCGATCAGGACGCGGGCGTCGGGGGAGAAGAAGTCGGATTGGAGGAGGTCAACGGGGACGGTCTCCTTCAGCTCGCCCGGGGCGTCGGCGTCGAGCTCGGAGGCGAGCCGTCGCACGGTGGGTGCGGCCCGATCGGGTGGGAGGATCCGGACGGTGAGGTCCCCGACCCGTAGGTAGGTCCGCTCGCCCACTACTCATCATCCCTGGCCGGTCCGCCAGCAACCGCCTCTTCATCCGCGCCGGGGGTTTAGTGGTACGCCCGCTTGTACTCTCCCTCCTCCTCCCTGGTGCCCAGGACGCGCTCGACGGCCTTGATGAAGTCGCGCATGGTGACGACGTCTCGGTCCTCGCGGATGGCCATCATTCCGGCCTCGGTGCAGATGGCCTTGATGTCGGCGCCCGAGGCGCCCTCCGTCATCTTGGCCAGCTTCTTCAGGTCCACGTCGTCGGAGATGTTCATGTCCCGCGTGTGGATCTTGAAGATCTCGTAGCGGCCCTCCTCGTCCGGCAGCGGGATCTTGATGTGTCGGTCGAACCGGCCGGGTCGGAGGAGCGCTGGGTCCAGGATGTCCTTCCGGTTGGTCGCGGCGATGACCTTGATGTCGTCGAGCGGGTCGAAGCCGTCCATCTCGGCCAGGAGCTGCGTCAGCGTGCGCTGGACCTCGCGGTCACCGCTCGTGGCGTCCCGCATGCGTCGGGCGCCGATGGCGTCGATCTCGTCGATGAAGATGATGCTCGGGGCCTTCTCCCGGGCCAGCTCGAAGAGCTCGCGGACGAGTCGGGCGCCCTCGCCGATGAACTTCTGGACGAGCTCGGGCGCGGCGAGCCGGATGAACGTGGCGTCCGCGTGGTGGGCGACCGCGCGGGCGAGGAGGGTCTTGCCCGTGCCCGGTGGGCCGTAGAGGAGCACGCCCTTCGGCGGCTCGACGCCGACCTTCTCGAACAGTTCGGGCTCCTTGAGCGGCTTCTCCACGACCTCTCGGATCTCCTGGATCTGCTCGTCCAGCCCGCCGATGTCATCGTACGTGACGTCCGGCTCCTCCTCCACCTCCATGGCCGTGACCCGCGGGTCCTTCTCCGAGGGTAGCACGTCGACGACGGCCATGCTCTGCTGGTTCAGGGCCACGTTCACGCCCGGCTGGATCTCGTCCCGGTCCACGGTGGGGCTCACGTTCGAGACGAACTTCGGGCCGGTGGAGCTCTTGACGATGACGCGACCGTCCTCGAGCACCTCCTCCACCGTGCCCACGATCAGGGGCGGCTTCTTCAGCCGTTGCAGGTCGTTGCGGAGCTTCTCGATCATGACCTCCTTCCGGCGCAGCTCCTCCCGCAGCTCGGCCTTCTCGTCCCGCTCCATCTCCAGCTCGCGCTCCAGCGTCTTTCGGCGCCGCGCCTCGATGCGGAGCTTCTCCTCCTGGGCCTTCAGCTTCCGCTCCAGCTCCTCCAGCCGCTTGAAGTACTCCTGCAGGAGCTCCTCCAGCCGCTTCTTCTCCCGCCGCAGGTCCTCGAACTTCTCCACGAGGTCCCGGAGGTTCTCCACCCCGGTCCGCTCCATCAGCGTGATCAGGTCGTCCAGCACCTCGGTCAGCTCCTCCAGGTTGGAGTCGGACTTGTCCGACAACTCCTCCAGCTCGTTCTTCAGGTTCTTAAGCGCGCTCAGGCTGACGCTCTCCGAGGTGTCGGGCAGCAGGCTATCCAGATCGTCCGCCAACGTCGCACCCCCACCTCACGTCAAGTCTGGGCGTTCGAAAGCCCGTGACGCGGTCCGGGGACAGCACCGCGCCATCGCCCCGGCGTCTGACGACCCGGAACCCCAGGCGCAGGAGGGCTCGTAGGGTTTTCCTCTCCCGGATTATTAAGTCGAGGTCCGACCCGGGGTTCGCCACCCGCAGGCTCGTCCACCCGACCGGGTTCCCCACCGTCAGGTCGTGAAGCGGGGCGGCGCAGCCCACCGTCCCGACGACGCCCAGGTCGCGGATCCCGGACCTCCACAGCACGGACAGGAGCTCCAGCACCCGGTACCCCACCTCGGGGTCGACCGGGTGACCCGCGTCCTCCGGCGGCTCCAGCGCGTCGAGCCTGAGCCTCGGGCAGATCTCCCGGTAGGCGTCCCAGGGCGTTAACCTTCTTTCAACTCTCACCTCTCCCGGACTAAAAAACTTCCTATCGCCCCGGGCGGCCACCACCCTCGTCCCGTCCCCGCGCACCAGGAGCCGCACCGTCCGCCCCCACTGCTCCCCCACGCCACCGTCCCGGAGGATCAAGATACGGGGAAGCAAGGTCCCGGCCCCACCGGAGGAACAGCATCACGAGCCCGACCACCGTCACGTCGCCGGACGCGCCCGGGCTGACGCGGCGTTCGAGGCACTCCCGCACGAACGACCAGAGCTCCCGCCGGCCCCTGGGGGTCATCACCCCGCCCAGCCGCAGCACCCGGCGCGCCCGGCGCCGGACCCACCTTCGATCCCCCGGTGGGAGCCCCGCGTCCTCCAGTACGGCCATGCAGGCCAGGACCGACTGGACCACGGCCTCCTCGAGCGAGCCGCCCCTTCTCAGCACCGAGACCAGGGTGGGGAGCGACACCGTCCTGGCCGTCGCGAGCCCGGAGGCCGCCTCCCCGAAGATCCCGGCCAGCCCCTCCCGAACCCGCCTTCGACCGCACTTCGTTTCCGTCCGATCCCACAGGCGCTCCGCGCAGAACCGGCCCACCTCCCGGATCCGATCGACGGGCATGGGGTCCCGCTCCCACCCGGCCGAGTAACAGTGCACGGCCCCCAGGAACAGGACCCCGCGCACGGGGTTCGGGCCGGCGGAGGCGGTGAGCACGTCCACGTTCCAGGCGGGCAGGCGGCGCACGAGCTCCTCCACCGGTTCCCGACTCAGCCCGAGCTCCAGCGCCTCACGCAGGCACCTCCTCAGCGCGGGCAGGCAGAGGCAGAACTCCCGGGGCCCCATGTCCGGATGGGGGCTGGGGGAGACGGGGTCCACGAGCCCGGGCTTCGGGCCCGAGAGCGCCTCGATCGCGACGGCCCGGCAGAAGAGCTCCGGCAGCTCGCGCGGGTCGGCCACGCGGGGTCACCCGGCCCCGAGCTCGGAGATCACGCTGCGGGCCGCCGGTCGCCAGGCGGACAGCGCCGGTCGGCCCTCCCGCACGACCAGCACGTCCCTGTACCGCACCTCCTCGGGCTCGCCGAAGACCTGCCGCCCTCCCCGGAAGGCGAGCACGGTGTCGCCGAGGCGCAGGTAGGCGCAGGGGCAGCACTCCCGGAACACGTCCAGGTTGCCCACGATCCTCCGCCGGAGCCGGCCCGGCAGCGGGCCGGAGAACGTGAACAGCGCGTGGAGGCCGACCCGGCGCGGTTCCAGCCTCAGCAGGTCCCGAAGCAGGCCCATCGCGCCCGCGTCCGCCACGATCGCGAGGACGTCACCGTCGTCCCCAGGCACGCGCGCCTCCTCCTCCCCGGACGCGGCCCCCCACTCCCCGGCCCGAACGGGCACGGTGATCACCCTACCGTCGACCTCGCGGCCGCCCACCACCACGGTCTCCCGGAACCGCTCCCCGCGGGCCACGGTGCCGACCACCGCCGCCCGTCGGACCTCGCACCCCTCCAGCACGCTCCCGAGCACCAGCCCTTCCTCCACCTTCGTGTCGATGAGGACCGAGTCCCGGACGGGCACCGGCGGTCCCCCTACTTGATCCTCAGGTGGAGCACGTGGAGGGGGAAGGTGAAGGGTCGGCGCGGGAGCTCGATCGCGTGCCCCAGTCGGACGATCCGCGGCCGCTCCTCGGCGATCACCCCGAACTCCTCGGGGCGTCCCTCCTCGATCTCCAGCCCGCCGTCGGCGAGCCTGAGGTTGAAGGCGCGCCCCCGGCGTCCCTCGACCTGAAACTCCGAGCCGTCGAACTCGACCTCCACCCGCTCCGCGTCCACGACCACGCCGCGGGGCATCGCAGGGTTGCCCCCCACCACCCCGCGCCGGGGCACCCGCTCGGTCACCACGCTGTTCGGGAGCAGCACCGCCTCCTCGCCCACCTCGGCGCCGGGTAGGAGGGAGACGCCGGGTCCGACCAGGGCGCCCCGGCCGACGGTGGGGGGCTCGAGGTCCCCGCTGACCTTCAGCTGCCCCAGCACGGAGCCGTGGTGGACGGTGGCGCCCTCCGAGACCCGGCCCGTGACGGTGGTTCGAGAGCCCACCGCGCACCCCTCGAGCTCCGCGTTGTAGATCACGGACTCGCCCGAGATCAGGGCGCCGCGCAGCCTCGCGTCGGGGCCCAGCCGGACGCGCTCGCCGATCACGCAGTCCTCGCTCGCCCGCACGTCACCGAGGATGATCGTCGTGTCCGGGTCGGTCACGGCCGGGTGCTCGTCCTTGTTCCTCCGCGTCAGCGGCTGCATTCTCGGCCACCCTCAGGGTCGACAGGCCCGCTTTCACGCACCGAAGCACGTCGTCGACGGCGTGCTTCAGGGGCCCGAAGCCGTCGCCTCGCAGGTGGATGCGGCGGTCTCGCACGCGGCACCAGGGGTCCGCGTCCGGAATCAGGGCGAGGAGCACCGGGTCGGGCACCCGCAGCCGGAGGGTGGCGCGCACGCGGGAGGTCAGGCAGCTCACCCGTTCCATCACTCCCGCTCGGGTCGGAGTAGGCTTAGCTCATCATCCCTCCGCGTGCACGTCCTCGGGGTCGAAGGGGGGTGAGCACGCGACGAGCAGCCTCATCCGGCCCTCCACCTTGTGCCTTACCCCGGGTCTCACCACGATCACGTCTCCGGGGCGGACGTCCACGGGCCGCCCGTTCAGGTGGACGCGGCCGGTTCCCTCCAGCACGTAATAAACTTCCGTGGTCCGCTCGTGGTAGTGCTCCTCGCCCTCCCCGTCCACCTCGACCTCGGCCAGGGAGAGGCGCTCGTCCGAGTACAGCTCCAGGACCCGGCCGCACACGGTCTCCCGGCGGTCCCGCTCGACCCGCAGCTCCCAGCCCAACATCACCTCCCCGGGGCGGGTGGTCCTGCGCGACGATCTAACGTTGACGGTGCGGTGGACGCTGCTGTCGCTGGCCCTGGGCGCCGTCGGCGGGCTGTGCGCCGCCACCATCACCTGGACCATCCTGACCGTGGGTCGACTCTCCGGCGGGTCCGTGTGGGTGACGCCCGCGGTGATGGCGCTGGCCGGGGCCGTGAGCTCGCTGCACCCGGAGCTTCCGGGGACGGGGCTGGACAAGGCCCGGCAGGGGCGCGCCAGGGATCCGGTGGCCGGCGTGCTCAAGCTCCTGGTGGCGGGGACCGTGATCGGGTCGGGCGGGAGCGGGGGCCAGGTGGGTCCCTGCGTGCAGTCATGCGTGTCCATCGGCCGTTGGTGCGCCGAGCGGCTCGGCGTGAAGGGACTGCCCAGGTCGTGGGTGATCGTCGCGACCGCGTCCGGTGGGGTGTCCGGGGTCCTGTGCGCGCCGGTTTCCGCGGCCCTCTTCACGCTGGAGACGCTCGGTGGGAGGTTGGGGTATCCGTGCCTGCCTCCGGCCATCATCGCCAGCGTTTCCGGGTACACGGTGTACTACCTGGTCCTGGGGAAGCGTTACCTGCTGACGGCCCACGCCGGGTACGCGTACTCCTGGTGGGACCTGCCGGGGCTGACGGTGGTGGGCCTGGCGGCGGCCGTGGCGGCGTACGGTCTGGTGCGCTCGGTGCAGGTCGCGTACCGGTGGTTTCACCGGGTTCAGCGGGCGGAGGTCCGGGCGCTGCTCGCCGGGGTCGCGGTCGCGGCCCTGGGAGCGTGGGTGCCGCAGGCGGTCGGGCTGGGGCTGGACTGGGCGTCCCGGGCGGCGGTGGGTCGGATGGACCCGTGGTGCTCGGGGCTGGCGTTCCTGGGTAAGGTGGCGGCAACGTCGCTCACGCTGGGGAGCGGGGTGCCCGCGGGCTTCGTCTCGCCGGTCGTGTGCGCCTCGATCTTCTTCGGGTCCGCCGTGCGGGCGCTGGTGGGGTTGCCGGCGCCGGCCGCCGTGGCCGCCTCCATGTCCGCGTTCCTGGCGGTGGCGTTCGACGCCCCGGTCTCGGCCGCGGTGCTCGTGATGGAGCTGTTCGGCATGGACTGCGCCGTGCCGGCGGCGCTGGGGGCGGTCCTGGGGTACCTGACGGTCAACCCGGGATTCCTCGGGGAGCTGCTGCGGGGGAGGGAGCGTGTTCGAGGTGGAGGTGAAGATCGCCGTTGAGAACCCGGAGGAGGTGAGGGAGCGGCTGCGGGAGCTTGGGGAGCGTGAGGGGACGCTGGAGCAGGTGGACGTGTACTACCAGCACCCGTGCCGGGACTTCGGGGAGACGGACGAGGCGCTGAGGCTGCGCCGCACGGACGGTAGGGTCGTGTTGACGTACAAGGGGCCCCGGGTGGGTCGGGAGAAGTCCCGGGAGGAGGTGGAGGTTGAGGTGGAGGACGGGGAGCGGATGGATCGGATCCTGAGGCGCCTGGGGTTCCGGCCGCTGGAGCGGGTGAAGGTTAAGAAGCGTCGGGAGGTGTACCGGGTGAGGTTTGAGGGTCGGGACGTGACGGTGGCGCTGGACGAGGTGAGCGGGTTGGGGACGTTCCTGGAGTTGGAGTGCTCGGTGGGCGATCGCTCCGAGGTGGAGCGGGCGGAGGAGAGCCTCCTGCGGCTGGCCGAGAGGCTGGGCGTGAGGGGAGAGCGGGTGCGCGAGTCCTACCTGGAGCTCCTGATGGAGCGCGCGGGGGAGTGAGCGGTGTTCGATTGGATACGGCGGCACCGACGCACGATCGTGACGGCGGGCATCCTGTTCCTGGCCGGAATGATGGTGCTCTCGGCCATCCCCACGTTCACGCTCTCGGGACAGACCGGCGGAAGGGTGGTGGCGGCGCGGGCCGTCGTGAAGGCGAAGATCGTGCGCGACTACCAGGTGTCGATCGTTCGGGCGCTGGTCGTGCCGAAGCGGGGTGTCTCCGGGAAGGAGCTGCGGAAGGCGGTGGAGGGGGTGGAGAGCGTCGAGCGGGTCTCCGTGCAGAAGACCAAGATCAAGGGGTACGAGGTGTACGTGGTGGACGCGCTGGTACCGAGCACGGTGGACCCGAGCCAGGCCAGGAAGGACGTGGAGAAAGTCCTCAAGGGCAAGTCGATGGCGGAGCGGAGCGTGGTGGTAAAGGGATCCGTGTTCCTGTTCCAGGCCTCGTACGACGGGAAGCCGGACAAGCGGAAGGTGGAGGAGGCGGTCCGCCGGGAGCTGGGTAACCGGGTCATGGACGGTCCGAGCGTGAAGGTACGGTACAACTCCGTGGTCGGTAGGGTTCTGTGCAACGTGAGTGACGGTAAGCACGTGGAGGTGAAGCGTCGGATCGAGCGGGCGTTGAGGAAGACGGGGGCCCGTGGGTGCCTGGTGCTGGAGCAGCTCACCGTGCAGTTGGGACGGATTCGGGTGGATCTCCTGGGTCCCGGGGAGGAGAAGGTGGGGACGCGGACGGTGAACTTCTCCGGGCGAACGGTGCCCGCGATGGTGCTGCCGGAGCACGCGAGGCAGGGAGAGGTGAGCCTGTGGTTCTGGATGTCCGCCTCCGGGGGTCGGCAGCGCGTCTTCCTGGTGGATCAGTCGGTCGTGCAGGGCCACTACACGGTGTTCTAGCGCAGGCGCGGTCGGTCCGCGCCCAGTTCCCTCCACAGCTTTTTCACGATCTCCGGGCTGGATAGGGACAGCTTCGGTGGGACGTGAAGGAGCGCCTCCAGCAGGTCCTCCCGGGTGCCTTGAATCAGCACGGAGTCCCCGTCTCGGGTGACCCGGACGCCGTGGTCGAGAAGCAGCCGCAGGAGCTCCTCCGGGGGTTCCTCACTCACCCTGATCGTAACCTCTTCACGCGGTCGGCGAGCCACCGGATGAGGTCCCCGTCCGTGATGATGCCCAATAGGCGTCGTTCGTCGTCCACGACGGGCAGCTGGTTGTAGATGCCCTCGGGCGCGGAGCACATCTTCTTGATGACCGTGATCAGGTCGTCGTCCGGGCGCGCGACCACCACGTCCGTCTCCATGACCTCCTCCACGGTGGTTCCAGGCTCGTACCGGTCCTCCAGCAGGGCTCTCCCGAGGTCGGTTCGGGTTACGAGGCCGAGGAGGCGGTCCTCCTTGTCGGTGACCGGGAGGGCGCCCACGTCGTTCTTGATCATGATCTCGAACGCCTCGATGACACCGTCGTTGGGGGACGCGGTGATCGGGTCCTCCGTCATGAGATCCTCGGCCTTGCACCGTTGGAGCTTCTCGGTCAGGCGCATGCTTTCACCACCAGGACGAGCTTTTCGCCAGCTCCTTCTCTCCCTTCAGCAACTTGGACGATATGTAGCTCACGATCTCCTCCACGGTCTCGTCGATGTGCTCGTTGTTGATCACCGGGATGTCGTGGTCCTCGGCGTCCTCGACGAGGAAGTCGTGGATCTTGCGGATCTCCTCGAAGTACTTCAGGTACCGCTCGGCCGGGCGTGATAGCTTGGTGTCCCGGGAGCGCGCGTAGAAGCGCCACTTGTGCGCCTCCTCGTCCTCCACGGCGAGCATGAAGGCGAACACGTTGGGGTAGTTGAGGATCTCCTTCTTGATGAGGCGCGGGACGATGTGCACGCCCTCGATGATCACGTGGATGCCCTCGTTGATCGAGCGGTTGACGACGCCCTCGATGCCGACCACGACGGGCTCGGAGTGGTCGAGGAAGCCGGTGATCACGGGGTCCTCGGCGGGCTTGTAGCGGAGGCGCTTCCAGGCGGTGTAGGAGGACTCGTAGAGGGTCGGGTACAGCTCCTCGGCCAGCACTCGGCGCATGACCTCTCGGATGGCGTCCGTGCCGATCACGTTCGTGATGCCGAGTCGGTGGCCGACCTCGGCGGCGATCGTGGACGTGCCCACGCCGGACGCGCCGCCGATCAGGACGATGATGGGCTCCTCCCGCTTCTTGATCCGGCGCCAGAGCTCGTATCGCTCCGCGAGGGACTCGTCGATCTCCTCGAGCTTCTGGCGGATGATGTCGGCCAGCTCGTCCGTGCTGATCTCCCGGACGCCCTCCCGCTGCAGCTCCCGCTTGATCTCTAGGGCGATCTCGTAGGCTTTGTGCGGCTCGATGCCGATGGCGGTGAGGGAGCGGGCGAGGACCCCGCGCGAGAAGGGCATCTCGTAGTGCCGTGATTTCACCGTGATCCGGTCCTCGCGCTCCCGCTCCTCCTTCTTCTCGCCGCCACCGCTACCTTTTTCCGCCAACCCGCTCGCACCCCCTGCGGGGGCCCGCGTGGGAGAGCAAGGAGGAGGTGAGGAGAAGGCGAGGAAGTATGATATGATCATCCCGTTAGGGGTCCCGGCTGATATCATCGCTGAGGTTGAGCGGCGGTGCGACGTGAAAGTCGTGCAGCGGGAGCTGGAGCGGGGTGGGATGAAAACCACCGTACTGGCGTTTAGGGGCACCAGGGAGGCGCTAAAAGAGGCTAAAAAGGTGATGGAGGAGCTGCTCGAGCGGCGTGTGGAGGAGTTCTCCGGCCCGGGCCGTCCTACCCGTCGTCGTCGCTCCGGATCCTCTTAAGCTCCTTCACGAGCGCCGGCAGGAACACGCCGACGTCGGAGACCACGCCCAGCGCCTGCGCCGTGCCCCGGTCCATGAGCTTGGTGACCACGGCCGGGTTGACGTCCACGCAGATCGTCTTCACCCAGGAGGGTAGTAGGTTTCCGGTGGCGATCGAGTGCAGCATCGTGGCCAGCATGAGGACGAGCGTGGCCCCGCGCAGGTGCCGCCGCATCTCCCTCTGCGCCTCCATCACGTCGGTGATCACGTCCGGGATGGGCCCGTCGTCCCGGATGGACCCGGCCAGGACGTAGGGCACGTCGTTCACGATGCACTCGTACATGATCCCGTCCTTCAGGATTCCCTCCTCCACGGCCCGCTTGAGCCCGCCCACGCGGCGGATCTCGTTGATGGCGTACAGGTGGTGGCTGTGCCCACCCTTCACGGGCTCACCCGTCTCCAGGTCCACGCCCAGCGAGGTCCCGAACAGGCTCGCCTCCACGTCGTGCACGGCCACGGCGTTGCCCGCGAAGAGAACGTCCACGTATCCGTTCCTGATCATCCAGGCGAGGTGATCCCGGGCCCCGGCGTGGATGACGGCCGGGCCCACGACCACGACGATCTTACCGTCCCTCCGGTGCCGCTCCAGCTCCCGGGCGATCCGTCGGATCAGGGTGGGGGTGGGCTTCTCCGGGGACACGTCGCTGCCCATGAACCCGAAGATGCCGGTTCGACCCCGGGGACGCTCCGGGGGCTTGACCTTAATCCCCCGGTCCCCGACGACGACCAGCTCGCCCTTCCGCACCTCCCGGATGGGCTTGGCCACGGCCCGCCTCTCCTCCGGGTAGATCACGATCGCGCAGTCCATCTCGATGTTCTCCACCTCGATCCACTCACCGTCGAACTTAACGAAGGTCCGGTGGTTCGTGGTCGTGTAGAAGCCGCGCGGGCAGACGCCGTCATCGGGGGCCGGCTCCACCCGCACCTCGTCCGACTCGACGGGCACCGCCCCGTACTTCCTCAGCTCCGCGATGATCTCGCCGAGGTGGTCGGGGTCGTCCGCCTTCACGAGTATCCTGGCGTAGCTGGGGTCCGTCTTGCGCTTCCCGACCTCGAACTCCAGGATCTCGAAGTCCCCGCCCATCTCCATGATCGTGTCCAGCACCTTGGACAGGATCAGGGAGTCAATGATGTGGCCCTTGAGCTCGATGACCTCCTCCGGCACGCGGCCCGCCCCGCCGTTACGTGCGGTATTCGGCGTTGATCTTGACGTATTCGTAGGTCAGGTCGCACCCCCAGGCGCGGGCGGACGCGCTCCCCGCGCCCAGGTCCACCACGATCCGCACCTCCCGGTCCGACAGGACCCGGGCGGCCCTCCTCTCGTCGAACTCGACGGGTCCGCCGTCGTAGGTCACCACGCGGCCTTTGGAGCTTTCGAAGGAGATCCTAAGGGAGTCCGGATCCACGTCGACCCGGGCGGCGCCGATCGCCGCCCCCACCCTCCCCCAGTTCGGGTCCTCCCCGAAGAGGGCGGCCTTGACCAGGTTAGAGGAGACCACGGCGCGGGCGGCCCTGCGGGCCTCCTTCTTGGATCGCGCCCCGCGCACCTCCACCTCCAGCAGCTTGGTCGATCCCTCGCCGTCCCGGGCGATCTCGCGGGCCAGGTCCTCGCACACGTTCAGGACAGCGTCCTCGAACTCCGACTCCGGCACGTCCTTGCCCAGCTCGAGCCCGGAGGCCCCGTTGGCCATCAGGAGGACGGTGTCGTTGGTGCTCTCGTCCCCGTCCACGCTGATCATGTTGAACGTGTCCTCCACGGACTCCCGCAGCGTGGCGGCCAACCCGCGGGGCGAGGCCCGGACGTCCGTGATCAGGAAGGCGAGCATGGTGGACATGTTCGGGTGGATCATCCCGGCTCCCTTGGCCACCCCGAGGAGGGACCATCCGTCGCCCGAGTACGAGGAGAGCTTCTCCCGGGTGTCCGTCGTCATGATGGCCCGGTTGAAGGCGCGGACGTGCTCCGGGTCGGCCCCCATCCCGGACTCCCAGACCTTCTCCGCCAGGCGGAGGATGCGGTCCACGGGCGGGCGCTCGCCGATGACCCCGGTCGAGCAAACCAGGACCTCGTCGTCGGGCACGCCGAACAGCCGGGAGGCCCCGTCGGCCATCCGGAGCACGTCCTGCATTCCCTCCTCGCCGGTGAGCGCGTTCGCGTGACCGCTGTTAACGATGACCCCGCGGGCCCGCCCGCGGGCGCACACCTCCTCGGAGTACTCGACGGGGGCCGCGCGCAGGGTGTTGCGCGTGAACGTGCCGGCCACCGAGCACGGTTTCTCCGAGAAGAGCAGGCCTACCCCGACGTCGTCCTCCTTCACCCCGCCGAGGAGGAAGCCCGAGGGGACCTCCATGGGGCGCCCCGGGTCGGTCCCGGGGTCAGGGGCTTAAAGCTGTGACAGGGGTCACGCGGTGTCGGCCGGGACGGTCTCCCGCACCTCCTGCTCCGGGGTCAGGTCGCGCGGTCGTCCCTCGATCAGCTCTCGCGTGTAGTCCACGATGTCGACGGCCTTGTCCGCGATCCGCTCGATGTCCTTCGTCACACGGGAGACGGCGAACAGGTGTCGGGAGCGGGAGGGTGACTCCTCGGCCTCCCGGATCGCCTCGTCGCAGACCTTGACGATCAGGTCGTGAACGTCCTCCTCCAGCCGGTACACCCGGTCGGCCGCCTCCTTCACGCGGTCCTTAGACAGGGAGAGGAACGCGTCGTACGCGGTGGAGATCATGGACCGGGCGCGCTCGGCCGCCCGCTTGAGGTCGTCCCAGCACTCTAAGTCGGAGAGCGTGCCGATCCGGTCCGCGACCTCGGCGATGTTGCACGAGTAGTCCCCGACCCGCTCGATGCAGTGCGAGATTTCCAGGAGGAGCGCGGCGGTCTTGCCCGCCTCCTCGGACGGCTGGAACGTGGGTAGGGTGCGGACGTAGAGTCGGATCTCCTCGTCCAGCCGGTTGACCTCCTCGTCCATTCTAACGATCTTGCGGGCCAGATCGGGGTCGCGCTCGACGGCCTGGATCGCGAGCTCCACCTGGGACTCCGTCAGGTCGATCATCCGCTCGAAGTAGGGGCGGACGTTCCTCAGGTGGGCCTCCAGGTCCTCGTGGATGTGCCGGCCCAGCTCCTCGAGCAGCTCGGGGAAGTGGCGGCGAAGCTTGGTCATGTCCACGGCGTACGTGCGGAAGACCGCCCCCTTCTCTATCAGGGGCTGGAGGAGCTCCGTTACGTAGCGGCGTGAGACGCCCACCTTCTCGGCGATCTCCTTCTGCGTGGAGGGGCGGTCCTTCAGGATCGTGCGCAGGATCGCGGCCAGGGTCGCCCTCCTTCCGCGGGGGTACAAGACGGTCTCACCTCCGGGTTCACCGGGAGAGTCGGTCCTTCAGCAGGCTCAGGACCCTTTTCACCCTGGAGGGGCCCTCCCTGGAGAGGTTGGGCGTCGCCAAGGAGAGCTTTAAAGTCTCGTCCCCCGTGTCCAGCTCGAACGTGAGGAACTCGACGTTGTCGTGGGAGGAGAGGACCCAGGGGTTCAGCAGCGTTCCCTCCGGCTTCTTCGACGGGCGGACCCGGAGCCTCGGGGGCTCCTCCCCGAGCAGCTCGAAGGGCTTGGTCAGGAGCTCCTTGGTCTTCTTGATCGCGTCCTCGCCGCTCATCGTCACCGCCGTGTAGAAGGCCCGAGCGGAAACCTGTATGCACCCCTTCTCCCCACAGAACTCCAGCACGACGTCCCCCTCCCGCTCGTGAACGTGCACGTTCAAGCGCTTTCCTCCCCGGGGTGAGGGGGTTGGCGGTCCGCAGAATCGAGATCGACCGGGAGCGGTGCGAGGGGGCCTCCTGCGCGCTCTGCGTGGAGGCGTGCGAGCGGGGGGTGTTGGACGTCAAGGGTGACGAGGTGGTGATCGTGAACCTGGAGGCCTGCGACGCGTGCGACGAGTGCGTGCGCGTGTGTCCGAACGACGCGATCGACCTGTACCGGTACCGGGAACGCCAGTTCTTAAGCGCGATGGTCAGGGCCATGCGTGGGGACGAGAAGGGCCTGGACGTGGCCCGGAAGGTGATCATGCGCGGCCGGGACGTGTTCGGTGACAGTTGGTTCTACCTGGCGCGGGAGGTGGAGCGAACGAGCCGGATCGAGCGGATGGCGCGGCGGGAGGGGAAGCGGGCGCGGCTGTACGAGTGCAGGTGCAGACTGTGTGGCAAGCGGTTCAAGAGCAACAAGAAAGTCGACGTGTGTTCGGAGTGTGCCGGCAAGCGATCGCGTCAGGAGCGCGTTAGATGGGGGTGTACACGTAAACGATAAAGGGGAAGCGGCCCACATACGGTATGGAGGCGGTGTCACCATGCGCAGGCTCGGGAAGGCCCTTCACGTGACCCCGCGGGGCAACCTGATCGCCCGGGCCGATGAGGTGCCGCCGCTGGGCGCGCCCGTGGTGACCCGCCGCCGGGAGCGTGTGGGCATCATCGTGGACGTGTTCGGGCCCGCCGACCGCCCGTACGTGGCGATCCGGGACAAGTCCCGGGAGCGGTTGGAGCGGTTCGTGGGCCAGGAGCTGTTCATCCCACCCCGACGCCGCCGCCGGCCCCCGAGAAGGAGGAGGCGCGGGCGACCGAGACCCCGGCGCAGGTGATGGGGTGTACCGGCCATGCCTAATTCTGGTGATGGTGAGAAGGTTGAGGAGATGGTGTGCCCGGCCTGCGGGTCTCAGGAGATCGTCTTCGACGAGGAGCGTGGTGAGTACGTCTGCGAGAAGTGCGGGCTCGTGCACGAGGAGCCCGTGATCGACCCGGGCCCGGAGTGGCGGCACTTCAACTCCGATCAGCGGCAGCGTCGGTCCAGGACCGGAGAGCCTGCCAAGGTGCGGCTTCCCGACAAGGGTCTATCCACGATCATCGATCGGGAGCTTCGGGACTCCTCGGGTCGCAAGAACCCCCACATGCAGCGGCTGAGGACGTGGGACAACCGGATCAAGACCGCCAGCAGCCGGGAGCGCAACTTCCAGCAGGCGTTCCAGGAGCTGGAGGTGCTCGCCTCCAAGCTGCAGCTCCCCGAGCCCGCGAAGGAGCGGGCCGCCGCCATCTACCGGAAGGCGTACGAGAAGGGGATCGTGCGCGGGCGCGGGATCGAGAGCGTGCTCGGCGCGGCCGTCTTCGCCGCCTGCAAGGACACGCGGCACCCGCGCACGGCCCGGGAGATCGCCGAGGCGCTGAACATGCCCGACGAGAACGAGATCCTCCGCGCCTACCGGGTCCTGCAGCGCCGGCTGGGCCTCCACCAGCGCCCGACCGAGCCCTCCGACCACCTACCGCGCTTCGCGTCCAAGCTGAACGTCTCCGAGGAGGTGGAGGCCAAGGCCCAGGAGATCATCGAGAAGGCGAAGGAGAAAGGCATCACCGTGGGCAAGGGTCCCGCCGGCATCGCCGCCGCGGCCCTCTACATCGCCTGCATCCTCGAGGGCGAGCGCCGCACGCAGCGGGAGATCGCCGAGGTGGCCAAGGTAACCGAGGTCACCATCCGCAACCGGTACAAGGAGATCTGCGAGGCCCTGGGCATCGACCTTCACCCGTGAAGCAGCCGGCGCGCCGCCTCCCTCAACGCCCCCTCCTCCCTTTTCGGGATCGGGTACGCCCGGGCGTCCAGCACGTAGCGGACCCTCTCCCTCGCCACCCGCGGGTCCGGGCGGCCCAGGTCCAGCACCGTCAGCACCTCGGCCACCAACCTCGGATCCCGACTGGTTAGGAAGTCCCGAAATGACAGGTGCCGGGACCGCAGGAAGCGCCCCACGTCGCTGCACCGCATCATCTCGCAGAAGTCCACCAGGGCCCGCCAAGGCTCCCTCCCGTACTCCCTCAGGATCTCCCGGCTCACCCGCTCGGGACCCACCTTCCTCGCGTACCCTCGTAGCCCGTGGATCACCCCGTACTCGCGGGCCCACCTCAGGTGCCTCCACGCCCACGCCTGACCCGCGATCCCGGTGATGAGCCCGGGCACGCCCCCGCGCACGAACTCGTCCGGCATGAAGATGCGCCCGGCGCCCTCCTGCAGGACGACCGCCCACAGGTTCCTCACCGCTAGTTCTTCCTCGTCCATCCTCACCGCGCGCACGAGGACGACGGGTGGCCAGTCCGGTACGAGGTGAACCGACCAGCCCGGACGATCGACCCGCAGCTCGTGCTTCCAGAGCAACGTCTTTCGGGGCACGATGTCCACGACCGCCAGGCTCGGGTCACCGAGCTTAACCCGGAACCCGTAGAGCTCCGTCGGGTACCCGGGCCCCTCCGGCCGGGTCCCGTACACCACGTACGGCGGGATCAGGGCCAGCAGCAGGACCGCCAACGCCGCGCCAGCCCGACGCATCCACCCTCACCTCCTTCCG
>JAMOPY010000034.1 GCA_027064305.1 Methanobacteriota archaeon | reverse complement strand
GATCTCGGGTGAGAAGTCGTGTCGGGGGTTTGTGGTGGAGGCGAATGATTACGTGGATCCGGACTCGGGCGACTTCGGCATGCCGCTGGTCGTCGTCGACTACGTGCCCGTCGCCGACGTCAAGGACGTGAACGGCGACGGCAACCCCGACATCGACGGCTTCCTACAGAACCTGCAGGTCACGGGCCGGTGGGGCAAGACCGAGATCAAGTCGGTGGAGCTAGTCGGTCAAATCAACACCAACAGCGGGAAGGTGTACGTGCTGGCCCTGAAGGATCAGGACGGTAACGTGCTGGCGTACCTGGCGGTGGAGAAGCTGGGCAGGGTGACCATCAACAACGTGGAGTACTTCGCCATCCTCCTGTACAGCGCGAACTACGACGCGAACAACAACTCGGCCTCACCGAAGAACATGCTGCCGGGCACGCGGATCGAGGTGACCTATCCAAGCGATTACTACGATCCGAACGGCGTGCCCATCCAGTATTGGAACGAGGTACGACTCACGATCGCGGTGGACCCGTCGGCCGTGCCGATCGCCAGCTCGGCCGGCGGGCCGATGCTGAGGGTGAAGCTGCCGGTGACGGTGGGCGCCCACCAGTACGCCATCGCCCGGGAGCAGGGTGGTGGCAGCAGCAAGGGCTCCCCGGTGACGCCGGCGGTGCTGCTGGGGGCGCTGGCGCTGATCCGGGCGCTCACCCCGCGACGTCGCTGATCGGCCGGCGCCCCTCCCTTCTTTCCACCCATCGTTATGGGAATCGTTACGTTACCCGGGGGACCCAGGTTGCGCGCCGCGGTGCTGGTGATCCCGATGCTCCTGCTGACCTCCCCCGCCTCCTCGGTCACCCAACCAGCGATCTCGGGTGAGAAGTCGTGTCGGGGGTTTGTGGTGGAGGCGAATGATTACGTGGATCCGGACTCGGGCGACTTCGGCATGCCGCTGGTCGTCGTCGACTACGTGCCCGTCGCCGACGTCAAGGACGTGAACGGCGACGGCAACCCCGACATCGACGGCTTCCTACAGAACCTACGGGTCACCGGAACGTGGGGACCGGTGATCATCGCCTCCTCGGACTACGTTACCAGGCTGGCCTCGGGGGAGCACGTGCTGGCCCTGAGGGATCAGGACGGTAACGTGCTGGCGTACTTAGCGGTGAAGGTTTTGGGCACCGTAACCGTGGATAACGTGGATTATTACGCCATCCTTTTGTACAGTGCGGATTATAATCAGGGCAGTGGAACGGTGCAACCCAGGAACGTTCCGCCTAGTACAAGGATTGAAGTGATTTACCCTAGTGGTTACTATGATCCGAATGGCGTGCCCATCCAGTACTGGAACAAGGTACGACTCACGATCACATCCGACCCGTCCTCGCTCCGCTCGGCGGGTGGCCCGGTGCTGAGAATCCGGCTGTCGGGGTGCGCCTCACGGGCGAACGGGCCGGTCCGTAGGAGGGTCATCGCGTCGGCGCTGGCTGCGTTACCGCTCCTGGCGACCCTCGGGCGGTACCTTTAAGTTTTTGTTTTCTCACGTTTCCAATTGGAGCATCGTTGTATTTCCCGTTACGTTTTCGGGGAGGTTCGGGTTGCTAAGGAGGCTCACGGCGCTGCTGGTCGCGCTCGTCCTGCTGGTCACCCCCGCGCTGGCCGGTCGGGTTGAGGTGAAGGAGATCCGGGTTTCGGTGGTCTCCAACCAGTCCGCTCCCCGGTACCTGGACGCTTACGGGAAGCGGTCGAGCTACGACTCCACGCTCGCCGTCGTTACCGACGTGGGCACATATCTCCTGTACGTAGGGGTGGCCGATCAGAGGGGCGCGACCGCGCCCGCCCCGATGATCGTGTCCCGGGTGGACGAGGGTGCGGACGGCACCTGGGACGTGGTCCTGTTCACCGGCACCCCACCGAGTCCCGCCACGAATCTCCCGTACTCGAAGGAGTTCACGCCGCCCGTCAGACTGGAGCTCCGTGCGGATGCGAACGACGCGAACGGGGACTACGCGGACGTCAACGCGGTTCTGATCGTCAAGAGGGACGGGATCCACGTCGAAAGCGTCAGCGTGGGCAGCGGCGTGACCGCGTGGTTGGAGGTGGAACCGCTCTTCGTCGCTTCCAGGTGGGTTCCGGGCGAGCGCTCGATCACGGTGAGGATGCCGCCGCTCTGCCGGTTCCAGTCGTCGGTGGCCGAGATCTGGGTGGAGGAGGACGGAACCGTCAAGGGGGTGGATGGGGGTGGCAATCCCGCGTACTTCAAGAATCAGCGCCTGGATCGGGCCGTGCCGATCCTGGCCTCGGACGTTCGGGTGCTGCTGTTCCTCCCGGTCCCGGCCGATACGACCTCGGTCGAGCTGAAGGGCTCGTTCACCGCCACGCACGCC
Source organism: Methanobacteriota archaeon (assembly GCA_027064305.1). Lineage (GTDB taxonomy): Archaea > JAADCQ01 > Methanopyri > Methanopyrales > Methanopyraceae > Methanopyrus. The sequence goes on along the minus strand of JAMOPY010000034.1, from coordinate 5,582 downwards.
GTCAACGACGACTCGTCCACGGTCGGTCAGGGTAGCTTCGACCTGAACCTTCAGCCCGGGAACTCGCAGAGCGTGACCGCCGGGAGCGCGAGGCTGGAGGCGCTGCTCGTGGACGTGAAGGGCGGCGAGGCGGTCGTGCTGATCAAGCTGAACGAGCTGGTCAACGGGCAGCCGGCGTTCCGTCCCGGGGACGGGTTTTCGGTGACGTTCGATGGGATCCTGGCCCACGTGTCGTCCGGGGGCGCCGTGGAGGTTCCGACCGAGCGCACGCTCACGCTCTCGGTGTCGTTCGGGGGGAGCCCGGGGCCGAAGAGCTCCACGACGGTTCCCGGTGCGGCCCTACCGGTCGTCCTGCTGGCCCTGGCGCTCGCAGTCCTTTCGCAGCGAGCGCCAGAGTCGGTCCAGCAGCTCCACCCGGTCTAGGGACAGCTCCAGGCGCAGCCACTCTAAACCGTGAGCGACCCGTCCCCGCAGGGTCGTGGCGTAGGGCCGGGAGTAGGGGCAGTCCGCGTCGAACGGTTCGAGCCCCACGTCCCGGGGCGCCCGGGTGGTCCAGTCCTCCGGGACCCGCGCGAGCGGTCGCACCAGGGTCGTGGGTGGGAACTCGTAGTCGACGTACCGGGACGTCATGCCCTCGAGCCGTTCCTTGGGTGGGAGGAGTTTCACCCCCTCTCCCTTGACCGCCGTCGCGAGCGCGGTGATCACGGCGTCGTCCAGCGTGTGGGCGAGGACGATCTTCTCCGAGCGCTCCCGGAGCTCGCGCCGGCGGATCAGCGAGCAGATCAGGCAGGGGGACTCGCCGTGCTCCTCGGCCAGCTCGCCCACGTCCTCGCGGGGTCGGACGTACTCCAGCCGCAGGCCGAGTCGGCGGCAGAGGGACTCGCAGCGTCGGCGGCCCTCCCGGCCCCACAGCCACCGTCCGTGGAGCCTGACGTCGACCAGTATCGGGTGGAGCCGCAGGCCGAGGCGTCGGGTGAGGGGTTCCAGCACGAGGAGGCAGGTGAGGCTGTCCTTGCCGCCGCTGAAGCCGACGGCCGCCTCCTCCCGGGGTTCGAAAAGCTCATACCGGGTGATGGTGCGGTGGGCCCGGGCCGAGGCGCGCTCGAGCGCCCTGGAGCGGACGATCGTGAGGCCTTCCCGCTCCAGCCGCTCGCGCCGGCGTCCCGTGAGCCTGGCCCGGCGCGGGTTCAGCGGGGCGACGACGCCTCCCTCCAGCACCGCGACGTATCGGTCGTCTACGCCCGCCTCCCGGAGCGCCTCCAGCGCCTCCTCCCGTCGCAACGGAACGACCCCTAAGGGGTGAGTGATCTCGCTCACGCTCCTGCTGCTGGCCGCGAACGTGGTGGTCTACTTGATGACGGTGGGGCCGGACGGGGTCCTGCGCCCGGAGGTCGCGTGGACGTACGGGCTGTACGCCGCGAACCTGGCGCACCGTCCCTCGTGCCTGATCACTTACATGTTCCTGCACGCCGGGCCGGTGCACCTGCTGTTCAACCTGTTGGGGCTGCTCACCTTCGGGCTGCAGCTTGAGCGGCTGCTCTCCCCGGTGGAGTACCTGCTGCTGTACTTCGCCTCGGGCGTGGCGGGCGGGCTGCTGCAGGTGGCGGTGACGCCGGACGTGCCCGTGGTGGGCGCCTCCTCGGCGATCTTCGGGCTGCTGGGGTGCCTGACGATGCTGCGGCCGATGAGCGTGATCATGTTCTTCCTCGTTCCCATGCCGCTGGTGCTCTTCTCGGTCCTGTACGCGCTGGCGGCCGTCCTCGTGATCGAGTCCGGGAAGTTCACGAACGTGGCGCACGCGGGGCACCTGGGGGGCATGATCGTGGGAGGTGGGTTGGCCCTGCTGTACCGGCCCCGGGAGGCTTTGCGTGGTCTGGTGGCGGTGACGGTGGTGCTGGTCCTGCTGCTGGTCGGGTACCGGATGATCGTGGGGTCGCCGTAGGGCGAAATCTTTATGCGTGAGCGGTGGGCGACGGCCGCCCCGGGGGGCGGGCCCGCAGCTCAGCCTGGCAGAGCGCGGCCCTGGCGCGGCCGTGGCCCCGGGTTCAAATCCCGGCGGGTCCACCATCCGGGAATCGTTATGAAATTTGAAACGATTGTGGGGCGAAAGGCTTAATAGTGGGCGCGGGCGGACGGCACGTGGGGTCGGGCCCGCAGCTCAGCCAGGTTAGAGCGCGGGGCTGATAACCCCGAGGTCCCGGGTTCAAATCCCGGCGGGCCCACCAGCGCCAATCGTTATGAGAACCGTAACGTTAGGGTGGTGAGCGTGCCGGCCCGTCGGGTCGAGCTGGAGGGGTGCCGCTCGTGCGGGTACTGCTCGCAGGTCGTGGACTGTCCCGCCGGGGATCCGCTCTGGCGCCGCGATGAGTGCTACGGGTGCGGCGCCTGCGTGCCCGCCTGCCCGTACGGGGCCCGGAGGTTGGTGGAGGTGGAGCGCGAGCCCATCGAGGTCGCGGTGGACGGGGAGTCGGTGGAGGTGGAGGCCCGGTGGGTGGAGGGGACGCTGCGGGAGCTGGGGGTGGAGGTGGAGAGCCCGTGCGGGGTGGGTGGCTGCTACGCGTGCGCGGTGGAGGTGAACGGGGAGCTGCGCCCGGCCTGCAACACGGGGTTGGAGGAGGGGGATGAGGTCCGGACGGAGGGCGTGCGCCGGGACGTACGGGTGATGAGCGGGTTTCAGCCGCACGGGGTGGGTGGGGTCGGTACGCCGGTGGAGTTGAAGGACCGGCCGGGTCCGGTGGAGGCGGCCTGCTTCGCCCACGGGTGCAACCTGCGGTGTCCTCAGTGTCAGAACCACGTGATCGCGTTCGGGGCGGCGTCCGGCGCCCGGATGACCGCGGAGGAGGCCGCGAGGCTGGTGGTGGGGACGGCCCGGGAGCACGGGATCGATCGGGTGGCGATCTCGGGCGGTGAGCCGACGCTGAACCCGGACTTCCTGGTGGAGTTCGTGCGCAGGTGCCGGGAGCTGGAACCGGGCGTGCGGGTGCACGTGGACACGAACGGGACGGTCCTGACCCCGGGGTACGTGGACCGGCTGGTCGAGGCGGGAATGACGGACCTCGGGATCGACATCAAGGGGTTCCGGCCGGAGACGTTCGCCCGGATCGCGGGCGTGGACAGGGAGCGGGCGGCGGAGTACCTGGACAACGTGCTGCGGGTCCTGGAGTACCTGGCGGACGAGTACCTGGGCGAGGAGCTGTTCGTGGGCGTGGGGATCCCGTACAACCCGGCGCTCGTGGACAAGGAGGAGGTCTTCGCGCTCACGGACTGGCTGTACGCGCACGTGGGGGAGGAGCTGCAGGTCTGCTACCTGGACTACCGGCCGGAGTTTCGGCGCCGGGACCTGCCCCTGCCCCGGTACGAGGACATGGTGGAGCTGGAGGAGTACGCGCGCTCGCTGGGGTTTAAGAGGGTGCACGCGCAGAAGGTCTCGGTGCGGAGGTAGCGGGCGCCCCCTTTTAGACCCCCGATGACGAAAGGGTAGGTTGCCGTAGCCGGTCCAGCGATGCGGAGAGCCGTCCCGACCGGAGGGGGTCCCCGGTTGCCCGTTCACCCCATCGAGTCCCGGTACGGGTCGGAGGAGCTGCGCCGGATCTTCTCGGAGGAGAACAAGGTGGCGCGGATGCTCGAGGTCGAGGCGGCGCTGGTGCGGGCGCTCTCCGAGGCGTTCGACTTCGTCCCGGAGGAGGCGGCGGACGAGGTTGAGCGCGTGGTGGAGGAGATCACGGGGGATGAGGAGGAGCTGCGGCGATTCGTGGAGCGAGTGAGGGAGATCGAGGCGGAGATCCGGCACGACGTGATGGCGCTGGTGCGGGCGCTCTCCGAGCGGTGTGAGGTCGCGGGTGACTACGTCCACCTGGGAGCCACCAGCAACGACGTCATCGACACCGCGCACGCGCTGGTCCTGCGGGACGCGATCCGCGTCGTGTATCGGAAGCTCCGGAGGCTGGCGAGGCTGCTGGCGGATCGGGCGGAGGAGTACGCGGACCTGCCGATCGTGGGCCGAACGCACGGTCAGCACGCGGTACCGACGACGCTGGGGATGAAGTTCGCGATCTGGGCGCGGGAGGTCGTCCGGCACCTCGAGCGGCTGCGGGAGTGCGCCGAGCGGGTCCTGGTCGGCCAGCTCTCCGGTGCGGTGGGCACGATGGCCGCGCTGGGCGAGAAGGGGCCCGAGGTGGAGCGCCGGGTGATGGAGCTCCTGGGCCTGCGCCCGGTGACGGTCTCCAACCAGGTCATCCAGCGGGATCGATACGCCGAGCTGATCTCGGTCCTGGCGCTGATCGGAAGCACGCTGGACAAGATCGCCCGGGAGATCCGTCACCTGCAGCGCACGGAGATCCGGGAGCTGGAGGAGCCGTTCGATCCGGAGAAGCAGGTGGGTTCCTCCACCATGCCGCACAAGCGCAACCCCATCCGCTCCGAGCGGGTGTGCAGCCTGGCCAAGGTCCTTCGGTCCAACGTGCAGGTGGCGCTCGAGAACGTACCGCTGGAGCACGAGCGGGACCTCACGAACTCCGCCAGCGAGCGGGTCCTGTTCCCGGAGCAGTTCCTGCTCCTGGACGAGATGCTGGATCTAACGATCACCAACCTGGAGGGGCTCCGCGTGAACGAGGAGAACATCCGTCGCAACCTGCACCTGACCAAGGGACTCAACATGGCGGAGGCGCTGATGGTCGAGCTGGTCAAGCGCGGCATGGGTCGGCAGGAGGCCCACGAGCTCGTCCGGAGGCTCGCCATGCGGGCGTGGGAGGAGGACCGCGAGTTCCTGGAGGTGGTGCGGGAGGAGGAGCGCGTCCTGGAGCTGATCCCGGAGGACGAGCTGGCCGAGATCCTGGACCCGGAGCGCTACCTGGGCGTGGCGCCCGAGCTGGCGCGGGAGGCGGCGGAGAAGACCCGACGGGACCTGGAGCGGTTGGAGGAGGAGTTCCGGGATGTCCTCGGCGCCTGAGGTCCGGGTGCGCCGCTGCGACTGCGCGCGCGTGCTGGAGCTCGACGGGGTGACCACCCCCGCCCCCTTCCTTCACGTCCCCCGGCTCGAGTCCCTCCGACGGCTGGACCGCACCCTCGGCGAGCTGGCGTCCGAGCTGCTGAGCCTGGCGGACGATGGGTGCGTTCGGCTGAGGCCCGAGCCCGAGGGGGAGTGGAGCCCGGAGCGGCCGGCGCGCGACGGTCCGGTGGTGCACTACCACCTGGAGCGCGTGCCCGATCCGGAGGCGCTCGCTGGACTCGTGCGCCGGGTGCGGGAGGATGGGGCCGTCCGGGCCGTGACCGTGCGGGATCCCGAGTGGATACCGCTGCTGTACTACCTGGGGTTCGACCTCTTCGACGCGCTCCTGTGCGTGCGGCTGGCCCTCCGAGGCGAGCTCCTGCTGGAGGACTTCTCCACCGAGCGCCGGGACGAGGACCCGGTGAGGCTCCTGCGGGAGAACTGGGAGCGGTTCCGATCCTCACTGAGAAGGCTGGAGCGCCTGCTAAGGTCGGGCGGGCTGAGGGAGCTGGTGGAGTCTGTGGCGGCTCGACACCCCCGGGTTGCGGAGGCGCTTCGGGTGTGCGATCGGGAGAGGGTGCTGGTAAGGCACGTG
>JAMOPY010000033.1 GCA_027064305.1 Methanobacteriota archaeon | reverse complement strand
GGAGCGGGCGCAGGTGACGCACAACGCGCTGGAGGCGGCGCGCGTCGCGGCGAACCGGTACCTCACGAAGACCGTGGGCCGGGAGAACTACCACCTGAAGATCCGGGTGTACCCGCACCACGTGCTGCGCGAGAACCCGCTGGCGACGGGGGCCGGCGCGGACCGAGTGCAGGAGGGGATGCGGCTGGCCTTCGGTAAGCCGATCGGCACGGCGGCCCGGGTGCGCGAGGGACAGCGGGTCGTCACCGTGCGGCTGGACCCGGAGAACTACGAGCACGGGAAGGAGGCCCTCCGGCGGGCCGGGATGAAGTTCCCGTTCCCGTTCACGATCGTGATCGACAAGGGCGAGGAGCTCGTGCAGGACTAACGGTCGGGGCGTGCCGGGCGTGAAGTACGTCAAGTGGTTCGAGGAGATCTCCAAGGACGACGTGGACGTCGCCGGCGGTAAGGGCGCCAACCTGGGGGAGATGACGCAGGCGGGGCTGCCGATCCCACCGGGCTTCGTGGTGACCGCTCGGGCGTACGAGGACTTCCTGGACGAGACGGGTCTGCGCGAGAAGATCCGTGAGGTGCTCGAGTCGCACGATCTCTCCGACGACCGGGAGCTGGAGGAGGCGGCCGAGAGGATTCAAGGTCTGATCGTGGAGGCGGAGATGCCGGAGGAGATCCGGGAGGAGATCGTGCGGGCCTACCGGGAGCTGTGCGAGAGGGTGGGTAAGGACGAGGAGTTCGTGGCCGTGCGCTCCTCGGCCACCGCGGAGGACCTGCCCGAGGCCTCGTTCGCGGGTCAGCAGGACACGTACCTGAACGTGCGGGGCGAGGAGGAGGTCGTCGAGCACGTGCAGCGGTGCTGGGCCTCGCTGTTCAACCCGCGGGCGATCGCGTACCGGGAGGAGCAGGGGTTCGACCACTTCGACGTCTCGATCGCGGTCGTCGTGCAGAAGATGGTGGACGCGGACAAGGCGGGCGTGATGTTCACGGTCAACCCGCACACCGGCGACCGGGACAAGATGGTCATCGAGGCGGCCTGGGGGCTGGGAGAGGCCGTCGTGAGCGGCGAGGTCACCCCGGACACGTACATCGTAGACAAGAGCTCGTTCGAGGTGGTGGAGGAGCAGATCTCGGAGCAGCGGTGGATGTACGTGCGCGACCCGGAGACGGGCGAGACGAAGAAGGTGGAGGTGCCGGAGGATAAGCGGTCGAAGCGGAAGCTCACGGACGAGGAGATCCGAGAGCTGGCGAAGACGGGTGTGGCGATCGAGGAGCACTATGGGTTCCCGCAGGACATCGAGTGGGCGATCGAGGACGGTGAGGTGTACATCCTACAGTCGCGCCCGGTGACCACGCTCCCGGAGGAGGAAGAGGAGGAGCGGGCCGAGGAGGCGGAGGAAGAGGAGGAGGCGGGCGAGGTGCTCGTCCGCGGGCTAGGCGCGAGCCCGGGCGTGGGCGTCGGGCGCGTGAGGATCGTCATGGACGTGGACGAGATCGACAAGGTGGAGGAGGGGGACGTACTCGTCACCAAGATGACGTCCCCGGACATGGTCCCGGCGATGCGCAAGGCGGCCGCGATCGTAACGGACGAGGGAGGCATCACCTGCCACGCGGCGATCGTCTCCCGGGAGCTCGGCATCCCGTGCGTGGTCGGCACCGGGAACGCGACGGAGGTGCTGGAGGACGGGCAGCTGGTCACGGTGGACGGGGAGCGGGGCGTCGTCTACGAGGGGGACGTGAGCGAGCGACTGCGCGAGGAGCGGGAGGAGGTCGAGGCGGAGGAGGAAGAGGAGCGGGAGGTCGTGGTCGAGCGGGCCGCGCCGGAGCCCGTGACCGCGACGGAGATCAAGGTGAACGTGAGCATGCCGGAGGCGGCAGAGCGGGCGGCCAAGACCGGGGCGGACGGCGTGGGACTGCTGCGGATCGAGCACATGATCCTGGGCATCGGCGTGCACCCGCGCAAGCTCATCGAGGAGGGTGAGCGGGAGCGGTTGGTTGAGTCCCTGATGAACGGGATCCGTCAGGTGGCGGACGCGTTCTACCCGCGGCCGGTGTGGGTGAGGACGCTGGACGCGCCGACCGACGAGTTCCGGGAGCTGGAGGGCGGCGAGCGGGAGCCGGAGGAGGCGAACCCGATGCTCGGCTGGCGGGGCATCCGGCGGGACCTGGAGGAGCGGGAGATGCTGGAGTGCCAGTTCGAGGCGATCCGGCGGTTGTACGAGGAGGGGTACGACAACCTGGGCGTGATGATCCCGCTCGTTCAGCACCCGGAGGAGCTGCGGCGCGCCAAGAAGGTCGCGCGGGACGTCGGCCTCAAGCCCCACCGGCACGTGGAGTTCGGCATGATGGTGGAGACCCCGGCCGCCGCCCTGCTCATCGAGGACTTCATCCGGGAGGGGCTGGACTTCGTCAGCCTGGGCACGAACGACCTGACCCAGTACACGCTCGCCGTGGACCGGAACAACGACAAGGTCGCGCACCTGTACGACGAGAAGCATCCAGCCGTGCTCAAGCTGGCCCGGCGCGTAATCGAGAGGTGCCGGGAGGAGGGCGTGAAGACCAGCATCTGCGGCCAGGCCGGTAGCGATCCGCGCATGGCCGAGATCCTCGTGCGCGCGGGCATCGACAGCATCTCGGCCAACATCGACGCGGTGCCGAAGATCCGACGGATCGTGGCGCGCGTGGAGCGCAAGATCCTGCTGGACAAGGTCCGGGGCCTCTAACGCCCCCTTGCCCTCACCCTCACTCCTGGACGCGCTCTCTCGACTCGGCCTCTCCGAGCGGGAGGCCCGCGCCTACCTGTTTCTCCTAAGGCACGGGGAGGCCACCGCGCGAGAGGTCAGCGAGGGCACCGACATCCCGATCTCCAAGGTGTACTCCGTCCTGAAGTCCCTGGAGGAGAAGGGCTGGGTCACCGCGGACCGCTCCACCCGACCGGCCCGGTACGCCCCGGTCAACCCGGAGATAGCCGTGGAGCGCTCCATCGAGCGCGAGCTGGAGCGCCAGCGGAGGGAGCTGGAGGAGCAGGCGAGGCGGGCCCTGCGCGAGCTAGCCCGATCGTGCCGAGCCCACCGCCGCACCGTGGCCCAGGTGTACGAGGGGAAGGCCGCGGAGGACGCGCTCCGGGGCGCGCTCCGGCACGCGGAGGAGGTGTGCGGAATCGTGCACGTGGGCAAAAAATTCCCGAACTGGCTGGCCCGAGAGCTCTCCCGCGTCTCGGGCCCTCTGGTCGTGAGGTGCGAGGAACCCCCCTTCGAGCACCCCAGGATGATCGTCAAGTCCGCCCGGGTGGGGACCGACGCCACGATCCTGACCCTCTCCATCGACAGGGACGAGATGGCGCTGGCCCGGGTTGGGAGTCTGAGCCACCTGCTCGTCGTACGGGAGGAGATCGTCGCGGAGGGACTCCGGGACGCGATCCTCAAGGTTGCAAGAGGATCCTAAGGGCCCGGTCGAGCGCCTCCCTCGGCAGCACTTCCCGGCCGAGCGACGTGAGCAGCACCTCCAGCTTGTCCGACCACCACACGCACCAGTCGAGCCGGGACCTAGGCGGAGGGCCGTAGGGAAACATGTGCCGCCGGACCGCCGCGACGATCTCCGGGTCCTCCCCCTCCCGGGCCAGCAACTGAGCCCCGGTCCGCCAGTGGCAGATCCCGCAGTGGCCCCCGGGATCCAACCGGCAGAGCGGGCACCCGGGGATCCCGTACCCGACGTCGTGGAGCAGACCCGCCCGAACCGCCTTGAGCCCGTCCACGCCCAGCGTCCCGGCCAGGCGGTAGCACAGGTACGCGGTCTTCACGCAGTGTTCCAGCCGCGTGTCGCCCCGGTGGCCCCGGACGCGGTGCAGCTCCCGGAGCCGGTCCCGAACGGCGTCGGAGAGCCCTCGGGAGACCCGGGAGAGCAGGTCCAGGAACCTCCCGTATCGTTTCGACATCAATAACGATCCACCCGGGAGGGAGGCCTAAAGGGTGCGGCTCGCGGACACCACCTCCACCTGGTTCACGTGCTCCAAGTCCCGGAGCTCCTCCTCGAGCCGGTCGGTCCCTCCCTCCGCGTCCGGCACCACCACCTTGACCCGGAGCGCCTTCAGGCCGAAGGCGATGGGCTCCTCCTCGATCCCCTCCACCGACTCGACGATGTCCAGGTTCTCCAACCGCTCCCGGACCTCCTCCGCGAGCTCCTCGTAGTCCACCTCCGGGCTCTCCGGCAGCACCTTCAGGTCGACCAGCACCTTGGACACGGGCCGGACCCCCTTACGGTCCGATGAACCCGCAGTTCGGGCACTGATACCGGTTGCCCAGCCGCCGGCACTTCTGGCACCGGGTGATCACGACCTCACCGCACTTCGGACACGGGTGCGACACGGCCCGCTCGCCCGGGGCGATGGGACCGCCGCAGGCGGAGCACACCGCGTAATCGCTGCGCTCGATCCGGCCCGCCTCCGTCATCTCGACCTTCTCCGCGGCCTCCTCGATCAGCTCCTCGCGGGTCTTACCGCCGATCTCCTTCATCTCCTCGGCCGTGGCGCGGCGCACACCCACCTCCTCTTCGTCCCGCTCCTCCTCTTCCCTCTCCTCCTCTCGCTCCTGCTCCTCGGACAAAACGCGCCCCCGCGCCGGGTCGATCGCGAGCGCCCGATAAATTTGTCGTGGGCTAGCCGCCCTTCCGGATGTAGATGACGAAGCGGTCGTCCTTCTCCTCCACCTCCAGCACCTCGTGCCCGTTCTCCTCCGCGAAGCGGCGGATGTTGTCCTTCGCGGGCGGGTAGTCGCCGACCACCTTCAGCACCTCGCCCTCGTCCATCTCCTCGAGCTTCTTCCGCGTCTCGAGGACGGGCATGGGACAGACCTTACCGCGAACGTCGAGCTCGTGGTCGTACTCCACCGTCCCGACGACCCCTGGCGTGACCACGCGGGCAGACCCTGAAACCTTGTCCCCAGCGAGTTCAATGGCTATCAGACGCCCAGATCGCCCAACGCGGACGGACACGACCTCCACCGACGGGCCGAACGGGCCAACTTCCGTGGTGAGGGGGCGGCGCGAGGGGCGATCGCGGAGGGCGGTCGGACGAGGGAAACGAGCCCGCTCAAGCACTCCCACGATGATCCGGGGATACGGAGACGGTCGCTACGTTGGTCGCCCGCGGCGTCGAGCCCGAGCCATCCGGTCTGGTCGGGTAGTAAACGCAATCAAACCCATCGGTACGGTGCGGACCGGTCGGACGGTTCACCTCGGGTAAGGGGGATGAGGGGTGCGGGCCCCGGTCGCGCTCCTCCTCGCCCTGACGGTCTGCGCGGTACCGGTGGCGGGCGTTAACACGGAGTTCGAGGAGAACGTGCAGAAGGTCGAGCGGGAGCCGATCTTCCAGGGGGAAAAGCTCGCGATCCTGTACCAGCAGGCCGGGTTCACCCTGGTGGGCAAGATCAACGTGGACTACCTGGGGCCGCAGGAGCGGGAGGTGGACGTGGGTGAGTCGATTCACGAGCTGTTGAGGTTCGCCGACGACGTGCGGCCGGTGGCGGAGACGATCGCCGAGAGGTACAACAAGCCGGAGCTGAAGCGGGCGATCGAACTGGCCACGAAGCACAGGGACGTGCTGGAGCGGCTCGCGGACCGGCTTCGGGGCAAGAAGGTGAGGATCCTGGAGTGCGTGTTCCACGTGGACATGTGGAAGGAGTACACCGTCGGGAACCCGCCCGGGAACCTGCCGTCGGCGCTGAAGGAGCTCGTGGAGCGGGGCGAGTTCCACCGGGAATACGCGTTCCCGTACCCGGAGCTGCACCTCTACGTGCTCGCCGGGTCGAGGCAGCTGGACGATCTCACCGGGCTGCCGATCCGGCTGGGCTGGTCGTACGAGTACCCGAGCGAGGCGACGGAGGTCAGCGTCGACGCGGGTAGGAGGGAGGTCAGGATTCGGACCACCGGCGAGGGGACCTACAACCTGGTGGTCGTGACGCTGAGCTACCGGGGCAGCGTGCTGGACCTGCTGCAAAAGAACATCCGGGACGTGAAGCAGGCCCTGGAGGTACTCAAGGAGACGGAGGTGCGGTTCGAGAGCCGACCGAGGGGCGGCGAGATCCGGGTTCGTGGGCTGCCGCTGTGGGCGAACAAGGGGACGGCGGTGGTCTTCTACTTCGCGGGCACCAATCCGATCAACGGGATCGTGGCGTCCCGGGCGGCGGCGATGCTGGGTGAGAATCCGAAGGTGTTCGCGTACCGGGCCGACGTGCGGGCGGAGGCTCGCGGCAGGGACCTGGTCATCCGGGGCAGCGCTCCCGGTGGTCTGCTGGTCGTGTACGGGGTGGGGGTGCCGGGCAACCGGCTGCAGGCTTCCTCCACGGTGAACGCGCTGGACCTGGCGGAGCGGCTGGGGGCCGTGCACTTCCCGCCGCTCATCGGGTGGCTGCTGCGGTTGATCCTGCGGCCGCTGGCCGGCTCGGTGACGTTCTGCTACGCGTCGAGCTTCCGGGGTGAGGTGACGATCGGGTCGCGCGGGCTCCCGGTGTGGTTCGCGCTGGTGGCCCCGTGGCTCACTCGACGTCCACGGCGGCGGCGCGGGTCAGCAGCCGCTTGAGGTCGTCCCGCTCGGGGAACGCCTCCAGGATCTCCGAGGTCTTCTCGATTTTTTTCAGTCCCTCCTCCACCCGCTCCTTCTCCCGGGAGGCGACGACGGCCGTGAAGGTGCGGTCCGGGGCCGCCCTCTTTACGGCCTCCGAGATCTGCCGGGTGCCGAGGAGGCGGAGCAGGAACTCCAGGTCGAGTGAGCGGGCCAGGCCTCGGTTCTCCTCGTGGGCTCGGAGGGCCCTGACGGCGGCGGAGGCGGCGAGCCGGTGGTCGGCGTACCTGCGGGACACGGCCTGCACGATCGCGTCGGGGACGCTCGCCTCGATGATGGGTTCCGGGTCCCCTCGGCGCAGGGAGCAGTGGAGGTAGAGTGGCCCGGACCAGTGCTCGAGCCGTCGGATCAAGGCGGGTCCCCCTGGAAAGACTAATTTACGGCGCGCGGTCGGGGCTCCGGCGGCCCGGGCCCAGCCGGCGGTCGGGAGGCGGGGTCCCCCGCGCGATGACCGGTCGACGCCAGCCACCCGGGCCACAGCGCCCGGGTGAGGTCCCCCGAAGGGGGTCACCGTGAGCCCGGGCGGGTTAACCCCGCCTCAGCCTCACGCTCCTTGTGTCATCAGGGGGTGCCCCGGTGGAGCCTAAGGAGCTGGCGGAGCGGTTGAGCGAGCGGGACCTGAGGATCCTGTTGGAGCTGCGGGAGCGGGGTCGGGCCACGCCGGAGGAGCTGGCGCGGGAGCTGGGGTACGATGAGGGTCCGGTGATGAGGTCCCTGTACTGGTTGGAGGAGCGTGGCCTGATCGAGTCGGAGGAGAGGCGCGAGCGCGTGTACGAGCTGGGGGAGGAGGGTCGGGAGTACGCGGAGAAGGGCCTGCCGGAGCTCCGGGTGGCTCGGGTCCTGGTCGAGGCGGGCGGGGAGCTCGGGCTGGAGGAGGCGCTGGAGCGGGCGGGCGTGCCCGGGCGGTTGGCCGGGCCCACGCTGGGGTGGCTGAGGAGGAAGGGGCTGGCCGAGATCAAGCGCGAGGACGGTGAGACCAGGCTCGTCTTCGTGGGCGAGGAGGAGGCCATTGAGGAGGACCTGGATCAGCGGGTGCTGGAGGCGCTGTCGGAGGGCCCGGCCTCGGTGGAGGAGGTGGCGTCGCGGCTGGGCGAGGACGAGGAGAAGGTTCGGGAGGCGCTCGAGCGGCTGTCGGAGCGGGGGGACGTGGTGGAGGAGCGGGAGGTGCGGAGTCGGGTCGTGCGGTTGACGGATCTGGGGCGTGAGGTGGCGGAGTGGGCGGAGGAGGTGCTGGAGCGGGACTGGATCACGGAGTTGAAGCCGGAGCACCTGCGCGAGGGTACGTGGCGGGAGAAGGAGTTCAAGCCGTACGACGTGAAGGCGCCGACGCGGCCGACGTACCCGGGCAAGCGGCACCCGCTGCGGGAGGTTATCGAGGAGATCCGGCGCGTGTTCCTGGAGATGGGGTTCCGGGAGGTGTCCGGCCCGCTGGTGGAGTCCAGCTTCTGGAACTTCGACGCGCTCTTTCAGCCGCAGGATCACGCGGCCCGGGAGATGCAGGACACGTTCTACCTGGAGGAGCCGTCGGAGGCGGAGCTGCCGGACGGGGAGGTGGTGGAGCGGGTCAAGTCCGTGCACGAGGACGGTGGGGACGTGGGCTCGCGCGGGTGGGGGTACGAGTGGGACGAGGAGGTGGCGCGGAAGCCGGTCCTCCGCACGCACACGACGGCGGTGTCGGTGCGCCGGTTGTACGAGGCGGAGGGGCCGCCGCTGAAGCTCTTCTCGATCGGTCGGGTCTACCGGCGGGAGACGGTGGACTACAAGCACCTGCCGGAGTTTCATCAGTGCGAGGGGATCGTGCTGGCGGAGGACGTGTCCTTCCGGGAGCTGCTGGGCGTCCTGGAGGAGTTCTACCGGCGGATGGGGTTCGAGGAGGTGCGGTTCCGGCCGGCGTACTTCCCGTACACGGTCCTGTCCGTGGAGCCGGAGGTGTACTTCGAGGAGAAGGGGGACTGGGTCGAGCTGGGCGGGGCCGGGATCTTCCGGCAGGAGGTCCTGCGACCGCTCGGGTTCGGGGAGGACGTGGTGTGCCTGGCGTGGGGGCTGGGCGTCGAACGGTTGGCCATGATGAAGCTGGGGATCGACGACATCCGGGAGCTGTACATGAGCGACCTGAAGACGCTGCTGGAGCTTCCCTCGGCGCGGGCTCGGCGGTGATCACCGGCTCATGCGGGCCCAGACCTCGCGCCAGCGGTCCCCGCACCGGGCCCGGAGTTCCCGGCGCAGGAGGTTCATGAGGGTCATCACGAAGGTCTCGTCCGCCCCCCGGATGACGGTCTCGGGCTTGAACCCGTTGTCCGCGAGCGTGCGGAGCCAGGGGAGGCCGGCCTCGGACACGAAGTCCCGCACGGTCACGCCCAGGTCGCGGGAGTAGGTGTCGACGACGGCGAGGACGGCCGCGTCGACGCAGACGCGCCACGCGTCCCGGTTGGCCGAGGTGATCGGGTAGTACAGGTCCGCGCCGTCGGCCCAGCCGAGCAGGTCGGCCAGGGCGGCGGAGAACAGCCCCACGACCCCCGCGGTCAGGGAGAGCGGGTTCTCGTCGTCCCGCACGTCCATGGACAGGAGCATGAGCTCCCGGTGGTCCACCCTAACGGTCGCCCGCAGCTCCTGCACCCGGAGCTTCCGGCCCGTGAGCACGTCCACGACCCACTTCTGCACCCGCACGGACCCCTCCTCCACCCCGGAGAACACGGCGCGACCCCCGGGAACCCGCTCCGGCGGGATGATGAGACCTCGGTACGCGCGGAGCGTGATGACGACCGGCACTCGGGCTGAGCCCGGGCGGGTGCCGCCCGGTGCCGGATAGAATTAGCGGAAAGGGGCGGCTAGAAGGCGGTGAACCGCTGGCCCCGCTTGGCCAGCTGGGCGACCTCGTCGATCGTGGCGAACTCCACCCCGGGGTGCCGGCGGGCGTAGTCGACGAACTCGAGGATGATCCACCAGTACTTCGGGTTGGCCGTGATGTGCTCGTGGAAGAGCACGACGAACACGGTCGGTCGCCCGGGCCGGCCGTGCCGGTAGTACTGGTCGAACCCGCGCTTGAGGTTCTCCAGCGCCCGCTCGGGCTGGTGGGACCGGATCTTCGGTTGCACGAACAGGTCGTCGGCGAACGAGCACAGGAACTTGGGCCTGACGGGTCGACCGTGCCGGTCGTACTCCCACTCGGTGTAGCAGGCGATCGGGATCTCCAGGATCCGATGCCCGTCGACCTTGATCCACCGCGGGGCGCCTCGGGTCCCCGGGTGCGTGAAGATCTTGCTGGAGTCGATCCAGATGCCCTCCCGGATCAGGGCCCGGTACGTGTTCTCGTCGATCGCCAGGCCGGGGGCCCGGTAGGCGTCGGGTCGGAACCCGGTCGCCTTTCGGATCTGCTCTTGGGCGGTGTGGATGATCTTGCGCTGCTCCTCCTCCGGTAGCCCGGCCAGCTTGCCCGGGTGGCCGAGGAACGCGTACGAGGCGCCCCCGTCGTTGGCGTGGTTGATGAGGTCGCAGCCCAGCTCGCGCAGCTTCCGCATCCGGTCCGGGTACGCGTAGGCCTCCCACGCGGGGACGGCGAAGGTCATGGGGACGCCCTTCCGGCGGAGCCGCTCCGCGAGCTGGACGGTGTACCGGGAGCCGCCGCAGAGGTCCTCGCTGATGACCACGATGCACCGGGCGTGGGACAGCCGGTCCAGCCTGCTCTCGGGCCTCTTGCCGGCGTGATAAAGGTGGTAGAGGGCGACCCCCGCGGTGGCGGACGCGGCGATCGCTAGGGCTAGAATCAGGGTGGTCTTGGCCGCGATGGTTCCGGAGTGACCGAATGGGACCCTCGCGATGGGTGAGACCCCCTGTGGGCCCGGGTGAAACGGCGGGTCATCGTCGGGCGAGGCGGCCGCGCTCGTGGGAGGGTTGTCCCGCCGTCGTCCCACCCGGGCCCTTCATCGGCTGTGCCCGGCGGTAGCCGGCCCGTCGGGTCATCCACGGCCCGGCCGCGTCCCCCGCGGGCGGGGAGGACCGGGCGGCGGTCCCCGGGCGGTTCATCCCGTTGCACACGAGGCCTCCTGGGCCGGGTCACGCCGTCGTTCGACCGGCTTAAAATTTGACTCCCGGGATCCCACCGGGTCAGGGGGTGCCCGGTGACCCTCATCCTCGCGCTGCACTCCGACCGGGGTCGGGTGTCTCCGGAGGTGAGGCCGGAGCGGGAGTGGGCGTGGCTCGGCCCGCCCGTGAAGCCCTCGCGCCGGTTCTACCGGGCCGTGTCCCTGGCCGCGAGCGTGTCGATCGGGATGCCGGTGAACGTGAGGCACCCCGTCTCGGTCCACCCGGCCGAGCTGTCGGAGTACCTCAGCGTGGACGATCGGGTGTGGAGCGGCCTGGACCGGCTGCTGGAGCGGTCGGAGCGGCTTTCCGAGGACGCCGCGGAGGTCGTTCGCGAGATGCTGAGGAGGGGCGTTCGGGCCCTGCTGGCGGCGGATCTGGACGGGGTGGTGCGGGTGTTCCTGCCCGTCGTCTCGCTGGGCTGTCGGGAGGTTCGGGACGATCGGTTCGTGGCCCGGTGCCTGTCCCGGGCGCTCTCCAGGCTGCTCGGCGAGCGGGCGTGCCTGCCCCCGGAGCTGGTGGGGGAGCTGCTGCGGTGCACGTACGAGCTGGCGGAGCGGGCGTACGTTTCGGTCCTGCTGGCGCGCGCCGTGGGGTATCGGGTCCGCTCGATCGGTCTTGAGGTGGAGGAGGCGGTGAAGGAGCTTCCCCGGCCGAGGGTTGAGCGCCCGCCGAGTGGGTTGAGGGGTACGGTGGCCGGGCTGGCGTCGCTGGAGCTGGGGGACCTGCTCGGCCGGGCGGCGAGCGAGGGGGGTAGGGTGGTGGTGAGCGCGGGGCGCCGGTTGGAGCTCCGGCCGGGAGATTACGATCCGGTGTGGTCGAGGTACGTCTCACGCGTCTGCCTGTGAGTCCTCGGGGTCGTGGCCCTCGCGTCGGGCGATCAGGGCGTTGACGCCGTCCACGAAGGCCTGGAGGCTGGCCACGACGATGTCCTCGTGGGAGGCGCCGGAGCTGACGGTCTCGCCCGTCTCCGGGTCGCGGAGCTTGATGTCCACGTGGGTGATCGCGTCGGTGCCTCCGGTCAGGGCGCGGGCGCGGTACTCGACGAGTTCGAACTCGACCCCTTGGTCCCTGAGGGCGCGTTGGAGGGCCTTGATGGTCGCGTCCACGGGCCCCACGCCGGTCGCGGCCGCCTCCTTGCGGGTGCCGTCGATCTCGATGACGACGGAGGCGGTGGGGAGCGCCCGCTTTCCGGTCACGGTGGTGAAGTCGTCGACCTCGATGTCGCGCCGTCGCGGGCGCTCGAGCACGTCCTCCGCGATCGCGCGCAGGTCGGCCTCGGTGATCCGCTTGCCCCGGTCGCCGAGGCGCTTGAGCCGTTTCGTGATCTCGAGGAGCTGTTCCTCGTTCACCTCGATGTTCATTCGGCGGAGCTTCTCGCGGATCACGGCGGTGCCCACGTGCTTACCCAGGACGAAGCGGCGTTTGCGGCCGACCTTCTCGGGCGGGATGGGCTCGTAGGTGGTCTCGTCCTTCATGAGCCCGTCCACGTGGATCCCGGACTCGTGGGTGAACGCGTTCTCCCCGACCACGGCCTTGTTGGGTGGGACCTGCACGCCCGTGAGGCGCTCCACGAGCTTGGACAGCTCGGTGAGCCGCTCGGTCTCGATGCCGGTGTCCACGCCGTACAGCTCCTCGAGGACGATCACGACCTCCTCGAGCGCGGCGTTCCCCGCCCGCTCCCCGATCCCGTTCACGGTCACGTGCACCTGCTCGGCCCCGGCCCGGACGGCGGCCACCGTGTTCGCGGTCGCCATCCCGAAGTCGTCGTGGCAGTGCACGCTGAGGATGACCCCGTCGTCCAGGGGCTCGCGCAGCCTCCTCACCGCGTAGAACATGCCCTCCGGGGCCATCACGCCCACCGTGTCGTTGTACCCGACCCGCTCCGCCCCCGCCTCCAGGCAGGCGCGGAAGACCCGGCGGAGGTACTCCAGCTCGGTTCGGGTGCCGTCCTCCGTGGAGATCTCGACGGTCAGGCCGTGGTCCCGGGCGTACTCGACCGTCTCGGCGGCCCGCTCGAGCACCTCCTCTCGGGTCATGCCCAGCTTCTTCCTCACGTGCACGCGGGAGGTGGGCACGACGATGTGGACCGCGTCCGCGTCCGCCTCCACGGCCGCGTCCACGTCACCCTCGACCATCCTCGCCATGCTGCAGACCTCGGCGTCGAGCCCCTCCCGGGCGATCCTCCGGATGGCCTTCCTCTCACCCTCGCTGGCGGCCGCGAACCCGGCCTCGATCGTGTCCACGCCCACCTCATCCAGCTTCCGCGCGATCGTCAGCTTCTCCTCGGGCGTGAGGGCGACGCCGGGCGTCTGCTCCCCGTCCCGCAGCGTCGTGTCGAAGATGCGGACCCGGTCGGGCAGGTCCGCGTCCCGGTTGGCCGCCTCAAGCACCCGCCGCGCTTCGGATAAAGCGATCCCCCACGGGAACGTCCCCCGCTACAGGGCGTCCCTAACGGCCGCGACGAGCTCCCCGTAGGATTCTTCAAGCTTTCGCGGGTCGGCGCGCTCCTCTCTCGAGAGCGGGGGCAGCCGGACCACCTCGAGCGGCTCCAGGACCTCGAGCACGTTCAGGGTGACGACCTCGCGCCCGGCGGACAGGGTCTCCACGGCCCGGGCGTAGTCCCGGAGGTCGTAGAGCAGGGCGACGCCCGGGCCCACCGCCACGACCACGCCCCGCTCCCGGAGCACCCCGGGCCAGGGGACGGCCAGGTTGTTCAGGCTCTCCACGAGCGCGGGTCCCTCGCGGCGGATCCGGCGCCAGGCCCGGTCGATGACGCGGTAGATCTCCTCCGGGCTGGGCTCCTCGGCGCGCTCCTCGACCCGGTCGCAGTTCTCGAGCATGCGCGTCGCCTCCTCGGGCAGGTAGCGCAGGTCGTCCGACCCGTAGAGCCGCACGGTGCTCCCCATCCGGTCAAGGAGCACGTACGCGTCGGGGCGGCTGGAGACGTACCGGAGGGAGACGTCGGACTCGACGGCCTTGGCCACGTCGGGGGTGGTCCAGACGCGGTGGAACGGGTTCACGAGGGTGGGGGGCAGGTCCACCCCGGCGGCGCGCAGGAGCCGGGTCGCGTCCCGGCTCACGGGGATCCCGAGCTCGACGCACCGGCGGGTGTGATCGTAGTGCAGCCACACGTTGTGCCCGGAGCGGGGCTTGAAGGGGACGAGGTCCAGGGCGCGGACCAGCGGGATCGACGCGGTCGTCTTCCCCGAGTCGCTCTCCAGGAGCCCCACGACCAGGATGGTGGAGGTCACTCCCACCGCCCCCGTAGGGGTGGCCGGCTTGCGGGAGTGGCGACCGGAGCCGGGCTACGATCCGCTGGAGACGGCGGAGGAGGTGCGCCGGTGGGTCTGCCGGGACCGCGCTCGTAGGTACTATCGGTTCCGGGAGACCCGGTTCTACGGTGGGTGCGCGACGGCGGACGCGGTCGGGTGCAACCTGGACTGCGCGTACTGCTACGTCAACTACCCGCGCCGGCACCCGTGGGAGCGGCGCTGGCGGTTCTACTCGCCCGAGGAGGTGGCGCGCCGGTTGGCGCGCATGCGGGGGGAGGTGGTCCGGGTCTCGGGGTGCGAGCCGACGCTCTGTCGGGGGCACCTGGTAAGGCTGATCGGGGCGTGCGAGCGGGCGATGCCCGAGCGGCGGTTCGTGCTCGAGACGAACGGGACGTTGCTGGGGGCGGACCGGTCGTTCGTGCGCGAGCTGGCCGACTTCGAGAACCTGCACGTGCGGGTGTGCCTGAAGGGCTGCGATCCGGAGTCCTTCGCCCGGATCACCAACGCGGACCCGGGCGGGTTCGAGCTGCAGCTTCGGTGCCTGCGGTACCTGATGGGGGAGGGCGTCTCGTTCCACCCGGCGCTCCCGGACCTGTTCGAGCGGGAGGAGGTGGAGCGGTTGGTCGAGCGGCTGGGGGAGCTGGGGATCCCGCCGGGGGCGTTGGAGGTGGAGCCGGTCACGTTCTACGAGCACGTGGAGCGGGAGATGCGGAGGAGGGGGCTGGCGTAGTCGGGCAAGGCCCCTGCTCGTCATCCGCGGGGGCGTCCGCTGAAACCTCCCTCGTCATCCTACCGTTTCCGGGCGGTCGGGGAAGCCCAGGTACTGATCATCGGGGCCTCACCCGGTACGGCCTCGTCATCCCGTGAGCCGGTCGAGGGCGGACTCGATCGCCTCCTCGGTGCGTTCGAGGTCCTCCTCGGTGTGCGCGGTGGAGAGGAACCACGCCTCGTAGTTGGAGGCGGCGATCCAGACGCCCTCCTCGAGGAGTCCCCGGTGGAAGGCCTTGAAGGCGTCGTGGTCCGCGGCGTTGACGTCCCCGTAGTCCCGCACGCGCTCCACGCCGAAGTACACCTGGAACATGGACTCGACGCGGTTGACCGTGCCCTCCAGGCCCCGGTCCTCGAGCCCGTCGGCGAGCGCGGAGGCGAGTCGCTCGGCCTTGTCCGCGAGCTCGTCGTACGGTTTCTCCCGCTCGAGCACCTCGAGGGTCGCGAGGCCGGCCGTGGCGGAGACGGGGTTCCCGTTGAAGGTGCCCGCCTGGTACACCTTGCCCTCGGGCGCGACGTGGGTCATGTACTCCTCGGGCCCGGCGAGCGCGCCGATGGGGAGTCCGCCGCCGAGGATCTTGCCCAGGCAGACGAGGTCGGCGTCCACGCCGTAGTACTCCTGCGCCCCGCCGAGGCCCAGCCGGAAGCCGGTGATGACCTCGTCGAAGATGAGGAGGCGCTCGGTCCCGTCGCAGTACTCGCGGAGGGTCTTGAGGAACTCGGGATCGGGGGGCACGCAGCCGGCGTTGCCGAGCACGGGCTCGACGATGACGGCGCCGACCTCCTCGTCGAAGCGTTCGACGGTCTCGACGAACGCCTCCACGTCGTTGAAGGGGCAGACGAGCGTGCACTCGGCCACGGGCTCGGGCACGCCGGGGGAGTCGGGGGCGCCGAGCTCGGAGGCGCCGGAGCCGGCCTTCACCAGGACGGCGTCGTGCGCGCCGTGGTAGCAGCCCTCGAACTTGATGATCCGGTCGCGGCCGGTGTACGCGCGGGCGAGGCGGATCGCGCTCATCGTGGCCTCGGTGCCCGTGTTCACGAGGCGGACCTTCTCCACGTTGGGGACGAGGTCCACGACCTTCTCGGCGAGGGCGACCTCGGGCTCGGTGAGGGTGCCGTAGTGGAAGCCGTCGGCCACCCGCTCCCGGACCGCCTCGACGACCTCCGGGTGCGCGTGCCCGAGGATCAGGGGGCCGAAGGCGAGGCAGTAGTCGATGAGGACCTGGCCGTCGATCGTGTACAGGCGGGAGCCCTCCGCGCGCTCGACGCAGAAGGGGTAGGGGTCGAAGCGGCGGACCGGGCTGCTCACGCCGCCGGGCATGACGCGCTCGGCGCGCTCGAAGACCTCCTTGGAGGCCGGGAACCGGTCCTCGTACCCCAAGGGCGTCCCCCGCTTTCGTTAAGATTCTCGTAACGATTCTCGGTGGAGCCGCGGCCGGGATTTGAACCCGGGGCCACGGGATTACAAGTCCCGCGCTCTAACCAGGCTGAGCTGCCGCGGCGGTCCGCCGGCGGTGCCTAGCCGCCCGTACGTACTTAACGATTACGCCTCCCCCGACCCCTCCAGCTCGCGCAGGCGGCGGACCATCTTCACCGCCGCCTCGACGGCCCGCTTGGCGTAGTGCACGCGCTCCAGCGCCTCCATGCGCGTCATCCCCGGGCCGGAGATCCCGAGGGCGACGGGCTTCCCGTACTCGACCATCAGGTCCTGGAGCTTCCGGAAGGCCTGCTGCGCGATGGCCTGATCGTGGTCCGTGTCCCCCTTGATGATCGCGCCCAGCGTGACCACGGCGTCGATGTCGTCCCGCTCCAGCAGCCGCTTGACGGCGAGGGGGACCTCGAACGAGCCGGGCACGAGCACGCGCTCCACGACCCGGGCCCCGAGGTCCTTCGCGTGCTGGACCGCCAGCTCCTCCATCGCGTACGTGATCTCCCGGTTGAACTCGGTGACGACGAGGCCCAGCCGGATCTCGGACACGGGCGGCACCCCCGGGCCGGTGAGGGACGCACGTCAAAAACCCCTGCGGTCCCGGGCCCAGGGGGGAGCGCGCGTGGTCGAGGACGACGAGGTGTTCCGCCGCGCCCGAGAGCGGCTGATCGAGCGGTTGAAGTCCCTGGGGTACATCCGGTCGAAGCGCGTGGAGGAGGCGATGCGGAGGGTGCCCCGGCACGAGTTCGTGCCCCGGGAGCTGCGGGACCGGGCCTACGTGGACTCGCCCCTGCCCATCGGAAAGGGGCAGACGATCTCGGCCCCGCACATGGTCGCCCTGATGACGGAGCTGCTCGACCCGCGGCCGGGCGACAAGGTGCTGGAGGTGGGCGCGGGCTCGGGGTACCACGCGGCCGTGGTCGCGGAGCTGGTGAAGCCGGACGGGAAGGTGATCACGGTGGAGCGGATCCCGGAGCTGGCCGAGTTCGCCCGGGAGAATCTAAGGCGGACCGGGTACGATCGGTGGGTGGAGGTCAAGGTGGGGGACGGGTCGAAGGGGTACCCGCCGGAGGCCCCCTACGACCGGATCCTGGTGACGGCGGGCGCCCCGGACGTGCCGCCCAGCCTGCTCGAGCAGCTGAAGCCCGGGGGCCGGCTCGTGATCCCCGTCGGGGACCGGCACATGCAGGAGCTGTGGGTGGTGGAGAAGACGAAGGACGGTCGGATCCGCCGGGAGCGGCACGGCGGGTGCGCGTTCGTCCCGCTGGTGGGTGAGGAGGGGTTCCCGGAGCGGGGATGACGAGACCGGCAGGAGCGGAGGGGCGGATGATCGAGGACCCCGATAGGCCGACCCACCGCGGGGTGTGAGGGATGGGCGAGGAGCGGCCCGAGCGCGTGCTCAGCCGTTCGGAGGTGGCGAAGAACCCGCACCGGGCGGTGGGTGAGTACGTGGAGGCCGTGGTGGCTCAGATCAAGGGGGATCAGGGGATTCAGCTGGAGCTGGGCCTCCCGTTCGGCGTGTTCCTGCCGGCGGGCGCCATCCGGGCCGCGCTGGACTGGCCCGAGCCGGTGGACCTGGAGCTCCTCTTCATCCCGGGCGAGGAGCTCATCGTCCGGCTGGAGGAGGTGGACCTGAAGAACAAGGTGGCGCGGGTGTGGATCCCGGAGTTCGAGGCGCGGCGGCTGCGGGAGCGGTTGGGTGAGCGGCCGCCGCGGCGCGTGATCGAGCTCATGACCAGGGAGGAGTTCTTCGACCTGATCGTGGAGGGCCTGAAAACGGCGGAGATCCGGCCCTCGGACCACCGATCGTTCCGGTACCTGGAGCCGGGTGACACGCTCGTGTTCAAGAACTTCAAGGCGGGGACGATGCGGTGCGTGGAGACGGTTGTCCGGAACGTGGAGAAGGGGCTGGATCCGGAGGAGGCGGCGGAGCGGTACCACCGGGAGGCGGGGTTCGAGAGCAAGGAGGAGTGCCTGGAGGCGCTCGAGGAGATGTACGGCGGGATGCCGGAGAAGGTGGACGTGGCGGAGTTCGAGCCGGTGCGTGAGTGGGAGGAGGAGCGATGAAGCCGGAGGAGATCGCGGAGAGGATCGCGTCGGAGGTCTCTCCCCGGGTCGACTCGCAGCTCGTGGACGAGATCTACGTGGCCGTGCGACCGGGCCGGGAGGACGACCCGGACCCGGTCTCGAAGCTCGTCTCCCGGGGCGAGGACGTGTTCCTGGTCTACATAGGGCTGAAGGAGTCGGAGGAGAGCGGGGCGGACCGCACGCTCGTGGACCCGAGGAACCTGGAGGCGATGGCGATCGACCTCATGGAGTGGGCGAAGGAGGAGTTCGAGGACGCGCACGTGCTCATCGGAGGAGTCTCGTTCGTGTGGAAGGGCAGGTCCTTCCGCGACCTGCTGCGCAGGTACGGCGAGGATCCGGACGAGCTCGTCATCGTGAAGGAGGAGGCCTCGGGCATCCCGCCCCGCTAGATCCGGTACGCGCGACCGTCCCGAGGGGCGATCGTCTCCACGCCGGTCTCCCGCTCGATCCGGCGCGCCTCCCGGCCCGGGCCCACCCGGATCATCTTCATCCCGAAGTGCGTGATGAACACCCGCTCCAGCTCCGACGCCTCCCGCACCAGCTCGATGACGTCGCGCGTGCACATGTGCCCGCGGATCCGGTCGGAGCCTGGCCGGACCACGTTGACGATGGCCGTCATCGCGTCCTCGATGCAGTCGAACAGCCCGTCCACCAGCGCCGTGTCACCGGTGTAGTAGATCACCCCGTCCTCGTACTCCAGCCGGAACCCGATCCCCGTCGGGTCCCCGTGCTCCGTGGGCGTCGCCTCCAACCGACCCTCCGGGAGCCGGACCTCGTCCCCGGGCGACAGCCCGACCACGCGCTCGGGGAGCTCCCGATGGTACGCGCTGATGACGGGCCCGTAATCGCCCGACCCGTCCCGGTACCCCTCCACGGCCGACCTGGATCCCAGAAACAGGCCCCGGTTCCGCGTTCCCCCGCGGGTCATCGCCTCGATGAGCACCTCCGCCTCCGTGTAGTGGTCCGGGTGCGAGTGGGAGACGAAGATCGCGTCGACGGCCGTCGTTGACCGGCCGGCGAGCCGAGTGCTGAGCAGGCAGCCCGGGCCCGGATCCACCTGCAACCGGAGCCCCGGCAGCTCGAGCCGGAAGCCACCGGTCCGGCGCTTCTGCGTGATCATCGCGAACCGTCCGCCGCCGGTCCCGGCGAAGAAGACGGAGGCGCCCGTCCACCGATCTAGTCCCTCGCTCGGCAGATCGAGTACCCCGTCTTGACGGGCACGCCCTTTTTCGCTATCTTCATTTCCCCGTCCTCCACGACGACCCGGTCGCCCGGCTCCACCCGCTCCGGATCCTCCACGGCCATCACCACCGTCTCACCCGGGCCCGCCACCACGTCCCCCCAGTAGCGGGCCTCCACCCCGTCCGCCAGCCGCACCACGATCCGACGCTCCGGGGGCTCATCCTCCACCCCCTGCCCCTCCTCCTCGGTACCCACCTCGACCACCTCGCCCACCTCACCCTCCTTCAGCAGGTCGTACGCCTCGCGCACGTGCTTGAGCATCTCCTCCGCCAACTGACGCCGGTACCGGCGCAGCTCCTCCACGTCCTCACGGATCGCGCTCTGCAGCCGGGCCCGGGCCAGCGGGTCGGCCCCGCCCTCCACCACGTACGAGTCGTACTCCCGGCTCACCAGGATGGTCTCGGACGCGACGTAATCGAAGAGATCGTCGAGCGAATCCCGCAGGGTCTCCAGGTCCGGGCGCCCCAGGTCCTCCAGGAACTCGGAAACCAGCTCCTTCACCACCTTGGGCCCCTCCACGATGAGCGCGGGGCCGCCGAACCGCTTCGACCGCACCTCGTCCCCCTCCAGCTCCACGAACGCGTGGGCCCCCGGGGTCACGTACACCCGCCGCCGGCGCACGCCCCGCGCGGAGCGGATCCCGACCTCGCCCGCCAGCACCTCGTCGTTCACCTTCCAGACCTTCTCCCGATCGTCGTGAAAGTCCACGTACCCCTCGATCCCGAGCTCCTCGACCAGCCGCTCGAACTCCTCCCGCGTGCGCACCTCACCCGAGTACAGCCGGCGCTCGAGCTCGCTCATCTTCTCCTCCTCGGCGCGCGCGACCAGGGTGCGTCGGTCGCCGGCGATCAGGGCACCGTCCGTGCCCGCGTAGGCCAGCACGAGGGTCAAAACCGGGCCTCCCCCGTCACACGGGCCGGTAAATACAGGCTTCAACCCGCTCCAGGTGACGCCGGGCGGCCCGCTCGCACTCCCGCATGACGCGCACGGGCGTGTATCCCAGGTCCAGAGAGTGGTAATGAGGCACGTGCTGGAGCAGTTTCAAAGGTACACTTTCGTTGACGGAAGCTAAGAATTCTGCGATCTTTTCCACCTCCTCGGGCGTCACGTACCCGGGCACGATCAGCACGCTCGGCCGCAGAATGGGCGGATCATCCCGGTGGAACTCCTCCCCGATCAGCTCCAGGTTCTTGAACGTGTTCTCCGGGTCCGAGCCCGTAAGGGCGCGGTAGATCCGCGGGTCGTACGCCTTCACGTCCATGTTGAACCCGCCGCCGGACTCGTAGCAGACTTCCGCGATCCTCCGCATGATCCTCGGGTCCAGGCTGCCGTTGGTCTCCAGGCAGACCCGCACCCCCAGCTCCTCCCACCGCTCCCCCAACTCCAGCACCTGGTCGTGGTGCGGCGTGGGATCCCCGCCGAAGAAGCAGACGCAGGTCACGTCCTCGTCCCGCGCCCGGCGCGCGAGTCGCTCGGCGTCGAGCCGACCCTCCTCCACCCAGTGCTCGTGGTTCTGGCAGAAAAAGCAGTGGTGGCTGCACCCGGCGTAGAAGACGGCGAGGTTGTACCGGCCGAGCTCGGGCCCCTTGGTGTCGGTGTACCGGGGGTAGCCCGCGGACGTGGCGCCGGGGCAGACCCAGGCGCCCACGCAGTTCGTGGGGTGCGGGTCCAGGTAGGCCCGGCCCCGGTGCTCCCGCACGAGCGTTCCCTCCCGGTTGACGACAACCCCACAGAAGCCGCGCCCGCCCTCCGGAATGCGGCAGTCGTTCACGCAGGCCCCGCAGCGCTTGCCCCGCCGAGGGGGCTCCGGGGGCAGTCCCAGCTCCCGGCGCGCCCGGGCGTGGGCCTCGCGCACGTACCGCTCCGCCTCGTCCCAGCGGTTCAGGATGCACTCGCGGCAGACCCGGAGGAATCGGGAGGCCGGGGCGCCGCAGAGGGCGCACTCACCCTTCCTCATCGGAGAGCACGTGCCCCACGAGTTGAACGTCGATCTCGTGGTCCGGGAACCGGTCCTTCAGGACCCGCTTCACGTCCTCCACGATGAACAGCGCGGAGGGGCAGAACGGGTTCGTGGGTCGGATGGTCACGCGGATCTCTTCCTCCCCCACCTCCACGTCCTCCACCAGGCCCATCTGCACGATGTCGAGCCCGGTGTGCGGGTCCTTAACCGCCCGGAGCTCCTCGAGCACGTCCTCCCGGTTCAATCGCGCTCACCCCGTTCGAACCTTCTCAGGACGTTGAGGGCGAACCTTCGGGCGCGGCGCAGGTCGCGCTCGTTGGGTCGGCCCCGGGCGAGGAGGGGGAGCGCCGAGTGCTCACCCTTCACCGCGAGCTCGCCCAGGACTCGGCCGCCCCGGTCCTCGATCCTCCGACGCATCCACCGGAGCGTGCCGCCGGGGTGCAGGGCGTACGTGCAGAAGAGTCCCACGCTCACGCCGGACCAGTCGTTGCGTTCGATGAAGTCGCGTACGGGGCGCGCGGGTCGGAACCCGTGGGTGGGGGTGCCGATGAAGGCCAGGTCGGCGTCGGCGCGCTCCCGGCCCGTGAGGGGACCGACCAGGTCGGCGCCCAGCGCGGAGGCGATGGCCCTCGCCACGGTCTCCGTGTTACCGGTCTCCGAGAAGTAGTACACGATGGGCTGGATGACCCTCACCTCCCGTCAGGGCAGGACGTCCACGGTCTCCCGCAGCCTCAGGTAGAGCCGGTGCACCTCCTCCTGGTAGTCCGCGCGGCCCAGCGCCACGGCGTCCATGCGCTCCTCCAGCCGCCTCGTGGTCTCCTCGGAGACGAACTCCTCGTACCGGGAGCTCAGGTACTCGTACACGGCCTCCCCGCGCGCGGTCGGGAAGATCCACCGGCGGCGCGGGGTCTCGTACACGTAGCCCCGGCGGAACAGCTTCTCCACGATCTGCGCGTAGGTGCTGGGCCGGCCCAGGCCGCGCTCCCGCATGTCCTCCACGAGCTCCGACTGGTCGTACGGGTACGTCTCGTGGCGCTCCAGGACCTCCACCTCCCCGATCTCCAGCTCGTCCCCCTCCTCCAGCCGGGGCGCCTCGCGGATCCCGTACGCGGGCAGGTCGTACTCCGTGAGGACCTTCGTGAACCCCGGCTCGAGGACCTCCACCACGCCCTCCAGCTCGAGCTCGGCCACGGGCGTGCCGTCCACCTTCACGTGCAGTACGGCCTCCTGGTACAGGACCCGCGCCGGCCGCATCTGGCTCGCGATGAACCGCCGGAAGATGAGCTCGTAGAGGCGCAGGTGGTCGCGCGTCAGCGTGACGGTGGTCTGGAGCGCTCCCTCCCGGACCATCGTGCGGAGCTCCTCGGGGTCGGCCGGGCGGGTCGGCCGGATGCACTCGTGCGCGCCCTCCACGTGCTCCGACCTCGGCTCCCAGGTGCGCGGGTGGTAGTCGTCCGGGTCTAGGTTCGCCTCGATGTACTCCCGAGCGACCCGCTTGCCCTCGTCCGAGACCCGGGTGGAGTCGGTCCGGTGGTAGGTGATGATCCCGCCCTCGAAGAGGTCCTGGGCCAGCCGCATCACGCGCTCGGAGGAGAGCCGCAGGCGGCGCGTCGCGACCTGGAGCATCGTCCCGGTCTCGAAGGGGGGTTGGGGCCCGATCTCCCGCTCCTCCCGGCGGACCCGCACGACCTCCGCCGGGCACCCCTCCAGCGCCCGGAACGTGCGCCGGGCCAGCGACTCATCCCGGACCCTGAGCCGGACCTCCGCCAAGGTCACCCCGCCCCTCCCTCAGGAGCTCCAGCGTCAGGGACAGGGCGAAGAGGGCCTTTCGGGACACCCGGTCGCTGCTCGGCGGGTAAGGCATGGAGACGTTGAACCGCCGGTGCCGCGCGATCCCGCCCGGGGGCACGTGGATGACCCTCGGGGGTCGCGCGTCCCGGGGCCACGGGATCCGGGTGGAGGCTCGGACCCGGGCCTCCTCGCGGTGGTCCTCGCTCCAGGGCACGGAGAGGAGGGTCGCGCAGCGTAGCCGGCGTTGAAGGCAGGGGTGGCGGGCGTCCGGCTCGGTGAGCCTGACCTCGACGGGTCGCAGGGTCACCTGGTCGGGGTGGATGGGGTCGAGGAGTCGGCGCCCGAAGGACCACCGGTCGGTGCGTCGGCAGTGTCCCCAGGGGGCGGGTCGGTACGCCCGCCGGAGGAACTCCGGGTACAGGTACTGTCGGAACGCCACGGGGGTCCCGGGCGACGTGCCGGTCCCCGACTATAAATGGGGTGGCCTTTAGGGGCGCCGGTCCCCATCCTTGAAGTCCAGGTGCAGCCGGGAGGGGGTGGGTCGTCGGTCCCCGTGGTACTTGCCGCTGAACTCCGGGTACACCCGCTCGGCCGCGCTGGAAAGCCGGTGGAAAACGATCTGCACGATCCGCATGCCGGGGCGTAGCTTCACGGGCATGGGGTTGAAGTTGACGAGCTCCAGCGTGAGCCGGCCGCGCCAGCCGGGGTCCACGTACCCGGCCTCGACGTGCGCCTGGATGCCGAGCCGGCCGAGGGAGGAGCGGCCGTGGAGGACGCCGGTGATCTCGGGCGAGTTGATCTCGATCCACTCGTGGGTGACGCCCAGGACGAGCTCGCCGGGGTTGATCACGAACTCCTCGTCCTCGTCGAGCACGATCCGCTCCGTGTTCTCGCCCGCGTCCTTGGTCGGGTCGATGCACGGCTTGTGCAGGGTCTTGAAGACGACGAACTCGTTCCCCAGGCGCAGGTCCAGGCTCGCGGGGCCGAGGGCCTCCTCCAGGTAGTCCTCGTCCAGCGGGTCGATCACGATCTCCCCGGTCTCCAGCGCCCGCCGGATGTCCCGGTCGGAGAGGACCGTCAAGGGCGCGCCCCCGGCCGGCGCGTTTCGGAGCGTGCGTCCGCGGTTTCCCGGTCCACCCGGATCTCCCGGCGCTTCAAATCCACCGTGCCCCCGACGCGGGCGGCCGCCTCGACGAGGGCCTTGACCTCGCGCGGCGGCAGCCCCACCTCCCGGCCGATGCGGCGGCACTCGTCGAACTCCGCCTTGACCGTGACCGGCTCCCCGTCCGGGGTCTCGGCGACCTTCACGCTCACCTCCCAGCGCCGGTCCCCGTACCGCACCTCCACCGTCTCGAACCGGGAGGGGACGGAGTAGACGCCGTCCGCGTCGAACCGGTCGACGCCCGTCGAGCCCGTGAGGGTCATGATCTCGCGCGCCACGCGCTCGGCCGTCCCGTCGGGGTCGTCCCCGCCGTCGACCAGGACCAGGAGCACGTGCCCGGGCCGGTTCTTCTTGGTCGTGCACGGCAGGACGTGGCACGCGAGCACCTCGTCCCGCTCCACGAGCCGCTGGATCGCGTCCCCCAGGACCTCCCCGTCCCGATCGTCCACCACGGTGAGCAGCAGCGTGAGATGGGAAGGATTGTAATCCAGGCTCAAGCGGAACTCACCCCCGGGGCGAGGGCCCGTGGGCTGGGAGCTCTCGGGCTACCTGGACTTCCTCCGGACCGTGATCCTCTCCGCCGCGGTGGGCATGCTCATCGGGGTGGAGCGGGAGCACGCGCGGCCGGCCCGCCGGGTGGCCGGGTTCCGCACTTTCACGCTGACGGGGCTGCTCGGCGGCCTCTCCACGTACCTGGCGCGGGTCGGGATGGGGCCGCTGGCGGTCGCCGTGCTCGCGGGCACGGTCGGCCTGGTCACCCTCCTTTACGCCATGCGCGTGTACCGGCGGCGCTCGCTCGGGGTCGTGACCCCGCTGGCCCTGATGGTCACCCTGGCGTCCGGCGGGCTCGTGGGGCTGGGTCGGTTCAAGGAGGGGGCCACGCTCGCCATCCTCACCGCCGTCGTGCTGCTCTCCCGGGCCCGGGTCCACCCGATCCTGCGGCGGCTCTCGGACCGGGACGTGCTGGACGCGATCACGGTCTTCTCACTGGCCGCGCTGGTCTACCCGCTCTGCCCGCCGGGACCGGTGGACCCGTGGGGCGTGCTCAACCTGCGGAGCGTGATCGAGATCGTGCTGATCGTACTGGCGGTAACGGCGATCGGGTACGTGGGCATGCGGATCTCGGCGCGGGGCGGGGCCCTGGCCACGGGCCTGGTGGGCGGGTTCGTGAGCAGCTCGGCCACGACGGCGACGGTGGCGTCCCGGTTCCGGGAGGTGCCCCGGGTCGTGGCGGTGGTCGTGCCGGCCGCGACGGCCGTGGCCGAGCTCCGCAACATGGCGTACGTGGGCGTGGTCTCCCGGAGCCCGGAGGTGCTCCGGTGGGTCGCGCTCGTCGCCGTCCCGGCCGCGCTCGTCGGCCTCCTGGTCGCCGCGCTCGGGGCGGGTCGGCTGGACGTGGACGAGGAGCGGTTGTGGGGGATCCTCCGGCGGCGGATCCGCTCGCCCCTGTCCCTGAAGCCGGCGGTGAAGCTGGCGGTGCTGATCTCGGGGTTCACCATGGCGCTGAAGGTGGCCCAGCTCCTCGCGGGCCGGTCCGGGGTGGTGGTGGGCGTCGTGGTGGGATCGCTGGCGAGCAGCCACGCGATGAGCCTGACGCTCGCGTACATGGCGGCCTCGGGGAAGCTCGACCCGGGCGTGGCCGGGCGGCTGATCGCGCTCGCCTCCCTGGAGACGGGGCTCGTGAAGCTGCTCTGGGTCGGCGCGTTCGGCGGGCCGGGGCTCGTGCGGCGGGTGTGGCCGTACCTCGTCCCGCCGGCCGCGGCGGGGGCGGTGGGGCTGCTCGCGGGCCTGCTACTCGCCTAACGCAGCTTGCGGAACCGGGCCACGAAGAACCCGGACGTGTCGTGCACGTGCGGCCACATGCGGCCGGCCTCTAGGGACGGGGAGACGCCGTTCACCTCGAGGGGCGGGCTGAGGAAGTCGAACTCGGAGCGCACGTCCTCCGCCCGCAGCCGCTCGGTCTTGAGCGCCTCGGAGGCGACGAGCTCGTTCTCCTCGGGCGTGAGCGTGCAGGTGGAGTACACGAGCACGCCCCCGGGCTTGACCAGTCGCGCGGCCGCCCGGATCAGCTGCCGCTGCTTCGCGGCGAGCTCCCGCACCTCCCTCGGCCCGATCTTCCACTTCACGTCCGGGTCGGTGCGCAGGGTGCCGAGGCTCGTGCACGGAGGGTCGAGCAGCACGCGGTCGAACTTACCGACGAAGCGCGGGTTCCGTCCGAGGCGGCGCACGTCCGCCCGCAGGATCTCGATGCAGTCCTCGAACCCCATCCGCTCGGCGAACCGCCGCAGCCGGCGGAGCCGGGTGCGGCTCACGTCCACGGCGAGGATCTCCACGTCGCCCTCCGTCAGCTGAGCGATGTGCGTGGTCTTCCCGCCCGGGGCCGCGCACAGGTCCGCGATCCGCTCCCCCGGCTGCGGGTCCAGCACCTCGGTGACGAGCGCGGCCGCCTCGTCCTGCGGGACGATCCATCCCTTCCTCCAGCACTCGAGCTCCTCGAGCCGGAGCGGCCGCCCCTTCCGCACCCGCACGCAGTACTCCACGTACCGGCCGCGCTCGACCTCGAACCCGTGCTCCTCGAACTCCCCGATGACCTCGTCCACGTCCGCCGCCGCCGTGTTCACGCGGAACGTGTAGTAGTCCGGGGGCCGGTTGTGCGCCTCCATCAGCCGCTTCAGCTCGTCCCGACCCAGCAGCGGCTCGAACCGCTCCACGAACCAGCGCGGGTGATGGTACTCCAGGCAGAGCCGGTCCACCTCGTCCTCCGGCTCCGGCCCCTCGTAGTCCTCCAGGTCCGCGACCACCCCGTGCACTCGCCGGTGGTTCACGCCCAGCCGCTTCGCCGCCCGGGCAGCGCAGTCCGTGACCGGGGCCGGGTGCTCCCCCTCGTACAGGATCGCGTTCGCCGCGATCATCACCAGGGCCCGCTCCAGCGGGGGCAGCCGGCTCCGCGCGACGTCCTCCACCACCCGCTCCAGCGTGCCGTACCGGCGCAGCGTCTCGTACACGAGGCTCCGGGTCACGGACTGGGTCCGATCGTCGTAGTCCGAGAGCTCCCGCCGCAGGACGTACTGAATCGGGTACGACCGCGTCTGCATCACCGCCACCAGCGACCGCGCCGCCAGCGCGTAGCACGTGATCATGAACCCGCCCGACCCGGCCCGCCCCGACACGCCGCCTCACCCCCGCACGACCACGACGTTCCCACCCCGCCGCTTCGCCTCCCGCAGCGCCTCCAACGCCCGCCGGACCGCGGGGGACTCACGCTCCGGAACCAGCCGGTGGCGCGGGGCCGGGGCCACCCCCACCCCGATGCTGATCGTCACCTCGCCCTCGAACCGCCGCTCGAACTCGCGCCGGATGCGCTCGCACTCCTCCACGATCTCCTCCAGGAGCCCCTCCCCTCCCGGGATCTCGACGATGAACTCTTCGGTGCCCCGCTCCCGGTCCGGCCCCTTGACGGCCACCGCGCCCGGGAACCGGGTCAGGAACCGCTCCACCAGCTCCGTGAGGAGGCCCGTGGCGGGGTTGGGAGAGTACTCCGGCCACCCCTTCTCCCGCACCACCTCCCCGAAGTCGTCCAGGTCGCCCGCCACCGCCACGCTCCTCAGCACAGCACCAGCCTCACCCGCCGCACCTGCTCCACCTCCCCGATCGCCCGCAGGCACTCCTCCGGCGGCTCCTCGTCCGTCCGGATCACCATGATCGCCTCCCCACCCCGCTCCCGACGGCCCACCTCCATCGCCGCGATGTTCACCCCGTGCTCGCCCAGGATCAGCCCCACCTCACCGACCACCCCGGGACGGTCCACGTGCCAGACGAACAGCGTCGGCCCGCTCAGCTTGAACCGCAGCTCGTACCCGTTCACCGACGTCAGGTAGACCTGCCCGTCCAACCACGCGCCCCGCAGCGACACCTCCTCCCCCTCCGACCGCAGCGAGACGGCCAGCTCCCCCGACTCCAGCTCGTCCGAGACCGCGAACTCGACCTCGATCCCCCGATCCTCCGCCACCCGCACCGCGTTCACCATCGTCACCGGCTCCTGCAGGATCCGATCCAGGCACCCCTTCAACACCGACCGCTTCAGCGCCTCCCGCTCCCGCTCGCCCGGCTCGTCCCCCACCTTCACCACGACCGACCGCAGCCTACCCTCCAACAGCTGCGCGCCCACGTCCGCCAACCGCTCCCCCACCTCCATCAACCGCCGCGTCGCCTCCGACACCCCCGCCACCGGCAGGTTCACCACGTTCTCCGGGATCTCCCCCTTCAACACCCGCTCGATCTCCCGCGCCACGATCAGCCCCGCCGCCCGCTGCGCCTCGCTCGTCGACCCCCCGATGTGCGGCGTGAGCACCACGTTGTCCAGCTCGTACAGCGGGTGATCCTCCCCCGGCGGCTCCTCCGCGAACACGTCCAGCGCCGCGCCCGCGATCCACCCCTCCTTCAGCGCCCTGACCAGCGCCTCCTCGTCCACCACCTCACCCCGCGCGCAGTTGATCAGGAACGCCGACTCCTTCATCAGCTTCAGCTCCCGCTCCCCGATCATCCCCCGCGTCTCCTCCGTCAACGGCACGTGAATCGTGACCACGTCCGCCCGCCGCAGCAGCTCGTCCAGATCCTCCACCAGCTCCACGCCCAGCTCCTCCGCCACCTCCTCCGAGATGTACGGATCGAACGCGATCACCTCCATCTCGAACGCCCTCGCCCGCTTCGCCACCTGCCGCCCGATCCGACCCAGCCCGATGATCCCCAGCACCTTCCCCGCCAACTCCACCCCCATGAACCGCTGCCGCTCCCACTCACCCCGACGCACCGACCGATCCGCCTGCGGGATCCTCCGCGCCAGCGCCAGCATCAACCCCATCGTGTGCTCCGCCACCGAGATCGAGCTCGACTCCGGCGCGTTCACCACGATGATCCCGCGCTCCGTCGCCGCCTCCACGTCGATGTTGTCCACGCCCACCCCCGCCCGCGCGATCACCTTCAGGTTCTCCGCCTCCTCGATCAGCTCCCGCGTCACCCGCGTCCCGCTCCGCACCACCCACGCGTCCGCGTCCCGCACGTGCCTCCGGAGCTCCTCCTCGTCCGCGTCCTCCAGCACCACCACCTCACCCAGCTCCTCCAGCCTCCTCAGCGCGTCCTCGTGGATCGGATCCGTCACCAGAATCTTCGCCATGCGCGCACCCCCCGCCCCGCCCGAACGACCCGGAAAAATATGTTGATTGGGAGCTCCGAACGGGCCCGCCCCGAACGAACCCACCCCGAAGCGGACCGCGCCCGGGACCCACCGAAAGGAAACCCCACCCAACGCGGGAAAACGACCCGGTTTCACAATCCGGAAGCAGGGCGCGACCGGACCGAGGCCGAGCCGGCAATCGTTACCACTCTCGAAACGATTGCCCGAAAAGAAAGGCGCCCCGGGCGCTACCGGGCGATCCTCCGGAGCGCGAAGGTCCCGGCCGCGTAGTAGGCCGAGACCACCGTCGGCACGACGTACGTGGCGGCCTTCCTCAGGGCGGCCTCGAGCCCGTACGCGATCCCGGCCGGGACGAGCACGGCCAGCGCGAAGAACAGCAGGGTCACCGCGACGAAGTCGAGCAGCTCGCGGTAGACGCGCTTGGTACTGAGCTCCGGGTGCCCGAGGTACCAGTAGTAGAACGGCACGAAGAGGAACCCGCCGACGGCGTTGCCCAGGGTCACCGGCATCAGGTTGTAAAAGAGCTGGGACCAGGTGACCTTGTGAGCGCTGGCGAAGACGGCCGTCGGGATGACCCACATGTTGGCGATGGCGTGCTCGTAGCCGATCGCGACGAACGCGAAGATCGGGAACCAGATCGCCAGGATCTTACCGGCCCCGTCCTTAACGCGCGCCGCCTGCCACACCGCCAAGTTCACCAGCCAGTTGCACCCGACCCCGCGGAAGAACAGCGAGATCGCGTCCAGCGAGGCCTTCTTCTGCGCGATCGATACGGCGGCCTGGCCGAAGGGGTTCGGGTGCCCGGTGGTGCCAAAGAGCCCGGTCAGCGGGACCGCCATGAGCGCCAGGAAGATGGACCCGATGAAGTTGCCCCCGTAGCTGCCGAACCAGTTGTAAATCACGTGGCGCCAGTCGGCGTACCCCATCCCCTTGGCCGAGCCGAGGGACTGCACGTTCCCCGTCCACAGGTCGGCCCCGGCAATGACCACCGCGATCAGGCCCATGGGGAAGACGGCGCCGAGTAGCAGCTTGAACAGGGGCTGGTTGAACGTGCCTCCGACCGCGTAGGGCGGGAACTTCGCCACGCAGGCCGCGATGGTAGCGAGCGTGAAACCGAAGGCGATGAACGCTCCCGCCATGAACCCGGCGTACAGCAGCCGGCCCGGGGTCGTCCTGAACTTGGGAACCGCCGCCTTGGCCACCTCCTCGAAGGTCGTGTGAACGCCGTACAGGATCATCTCCTCCGATTTCTCACCCTCGTCACGGGGCAACGGGAGTCCCCTCCACCCTGGGGAACCCGACGACCTTCACATCACCGGATGGCATCAGTGCGGAACCGACAACTGGGTGTCGACGAACGAGGGAGTCGAAACCACGTTCACGCTTTCGTTTCCCAGGGGTCCGGGAGTGGCTTAGCCGGCGCGGCACCGTCGGTCACCGGGGACGCCCCTCCGGGCCCGGGGAGTAAGCCGCGGGGAACCCGGGCCGCCCCCGGTGTGGGCCGTCGGGAACCCCGAAGCAGGGGACCGTCGGTCCGAAGGGCCCCCGCACGCGGGGGCTCGGGCCCGGGGGAACCGCGGCCGAAACCCGGGTCCGGGGGCGCCCCCGTCGCTCGGGTTAGGGGGGAGCACCCGGTGGCCCGGCTGCGGTTCGTGCCGCAGGTGTGCCCGTTCTGCGGGTGCGGCTGCGGCATCCTGGTGGGGACCGACGGGGAGGAGGTTAAGATCCTGGAGCCGTGGCGGCGGCACCCGGTCAACGAGGGCCGTCAGTGCATCAAGCTCTGGGAGGCTCCGGAGGCGTTCCGGCGGGACCGGCTGGAGCGGCCGGCGCGGGTGACCGAGTCGGGCGAGCTGCGTGAGCTCTCGTGGAGCCGGGCGCTCGAGGAGGTGGCGGAGGCCCTCGGGTCCTACGGGCCGGAGGAGGTGTACTTCGTCACCTCGGCCAAGGCCACGAACGAGGACAACTACGTCGGGCAGAAGCTGGCCCGCGCGCTCGGGACGAACAACGTGGACCACTGCGCGCGGCTGTGACACGCCCCGACCGTGGTCGCGCTGTCCGAGGTCTTCGGTTCGGGGGCGATGACCAACTCGATCCCGGACCTCGCCGAGGCGGACTGTTACCTGGTCGCGGGCTCGAACACGGCGGAGCAGCACCCGATCGTGTACCGTAGGATCGTGGAGGGGGTCGAGGACGGCGCCGACCTGATCGTGCTGGACCCGCGGCGCACGCTGGTGGCGGAGCTGGCGGACCTGCACCTGCGGGTGCGACCGCGGTCCGACCTGGTCGTGTTCCTGTACATGGCCCGGGTGATCCTGGAGGAGGGGCTGCACGACGAGGGGTTCATCGAGGAGCGGACCACCGGGTTCGAGGCGTTCGCGGAGCACGTTCGCGGGGCGGTCTCGGAGGAGGATGTCCGGAGGATCGCCGGGGTGGACCCGGAGGACGTCCGGGAGGCGGCCGTGCGGTACGCGGAGGCGGACCGTGGCTGCATCGTCTACTGCATGGGGCTCACGCAGCACGACATCGCCTGCCGGACGCTGCGGGCCCTCTGCGCGCTCGCCCTGCTGACGGGTAACGTGGGCCGACCCGGCACCGGCGTCAACCCGCTCCGCGGGCAGAACAACGTGCAGGGCGCCTGCGACGCGGGCGCGCTGGCCACGCACTTCCCCGGGTACCGGCGGGTCGGTCCGGAGGCGGCGGAGGAGATGGCCCGGCTCTGGGGGTTCGAGGTGCCGGAGGAGCCCGGGCTCCGGCTCCCGGAGGCGTTCGACTCGGACGAGATCGCGGCGATGTACGTCTTCGGTGAGAACCCGGCGGTCTCGGAGCCGAACTCGCGCCACGCGGTCAGGAAGCTCCGGAACCTGGAGTTCCTCGTCGTGCAGGACCTGTACCTGACGGAGACGGCGGAGCTGGCGGACCTGGTCCTGCCCGCCGCCGGCTGGGCGGAGCGCACGGGCACCTTCACGGCGACCGACCGGCGCGTCCAGCTCTCGGAGCGGATCGTGGACCCACCGGGCGAGGCCCGACCCGACTGGTGGATCCTCGAGGCGGTGGCCCGACGGCTGGGGCTCAAGGGCTTCGGCCACCGGTCCCCGCGCGAGGTCTTCGAGGAGATCCGGCGCGTCATCCCGCAGTACCGGGGGATCACGTACGACCGGCTCCGACGGCGACCGGGCGGCATCCACTGGCCGTGCCCGAGCGAGGACCACCCGGGAACGCCCATCCTGCACACCGAGAGGTTCGCCACCGAGGACGGGCGGGCCCGGTTCCCGAGGCCCGAGGACGTGGAGTACCGGGAGCCGGAGCAAGACGTGGACGAGGAGTACCCGCTGATCCTCACGACCGGGCGCGTGTACGCGCACTACCACACGAGGACGATCACGGGGCGCTCCCGGCTCCTGAACGACGAGGTGCCGGGGTCATTCGTTGAGATCCACCCGAGGGACGCGGAGCGCTACGGGGTGAAGGACGGCGAGGAGGTGATCGTCGAGACTCCGTACGGCGAGTGGCGGTGCCGCGCGCGGGTCACCGATCGGGTGCGGGAGGGCGTGATCTTCACGCCGTTCCACTTCGGGGAGAACGCGCTGACCCCGCCGGACGTCCTCGATCCGGAGGCGGGGATCCCGGAGTACAAGCGCGTCCCCGCGCGCGTCCGCCCCGCGCCCCGGTCGACCCGGAGGGGGTAGGGGGACCGTGACCGAGGTGCGGGTCGGCGGGTGCTACCTCGCCCGGTCCACGGACGAGGGGACCGTGGAGGAGGCCGCGTGCGGCGGGGTCGTGACGGAGCTGCTGCGGTACGCGCTGCGGGAGGATTTGGTGGACGTGGCCGTCTGCGTGGAGCGAGGCGCCGACGCGCTGGACGGGCGACCCATCGTCGTAGACGACCCGTCGGAGGTACCCTCCGGCTCCTACCACTGCGCCCCCGTCCAGCTGGCCCGGCTCGTGGCCGAGCTGCACCGGGAGGACCCCACGCTCCGCGTCGCCGTCACCTGCCGTCCCTGCGACGCCCGAGCGCTGGACCGGCTGGCCGAGCGCGACCTCGTGAACCCGGACCGGGTGTACCGGATCGGCCTCAACTGCGGCGGTACCTTCGAGCCGAGGGTCGTGCTGGAGATCCTGGAGGAGCGCGGCGTGGACCCGCTGGACGTGGAGCGGGAGGAGGTGGCCAAGGGCCACCTGATCATCGAGCTTCGAGACGGCGAGGAGATCAAGGTCTCGATCGACGATCTGGAGGAGAAGGGGTCCGGGAGGCGGGAGAGCTGCCGCCGGTGCGACGAGAACATCCCGGAGCGCGCGGACCTGGCGTGCGGCAACTGGGGCGTCCCGGACGAGATGATGGGAGAGTGGACGTTCGTGGAGGTCAAGACGGAGGACGGGCGCGACCTGCTGGCCGGCGCCGTGAAAGACGGGGCGGTGGAGGTGCGGGAGGCGCCCGAGGGGTCGGTGCGGGTCCGGGAGAAGATCGACGAGATCATGCGGAAGATGGCCCGCTCCTGGCGGGAGAGGACGCTGGACGAGGATCACCTGGCGGAGGCGCTGGAGGCGCTCGACCGGTGCATCAAGTGCCGGAGCTGCCGGCAGGTGTGCCCCGTGTGCGCGTCGT
Organism: Methanobacteriota archaeon; assembly: GCA_027064305.1. Taxonomy (GTDB): domain Archaea; phylum JAADCQ01; class Methanopyri; order Methanopyrales; family Methanopyraceae; genus Methanopyrus. The sequence continues at coordinate 3,393 of JAMOPY010000033.1, read as the reverse complement.
GCGAGGAGGGCTGCTGGGCCTTCGCCGGCCGGGAGTCGGTGACGCCCACCCCCGTCTGGCACGCGCACGTCGCCCAGTGCGTCGCCCTGTACTGCGTCGAGTGCGGGGCCTGCGAGACCGCCTGCCCCGCCGAGATCCCCCTGACCCGGATCTACGGCGTCCTGCGCGAGCGGCTCCCCGACCTCCTCGAGCGGTTGGCGGGGCGGGCGGAGGGGTAGGCCCGCCCCCCTTTTTTCGGGCCGGGGTTGCGCGGCGCGCAAGTACCCCGTAATAAACCTTACCATACCCCGGCTCCCGACACCGCGATTTATAAGACGGGAGCGCACGATGGGTGGCGCAGCTCACCGGAGTTGGGGGTCGCGCAAATGACGGACGGGCTCCAGCCCGTGAAGGAGGTCTCCCCGCCCACCCTGCGGATCGTGCGCGAGGGCGCGGAGACGCGGGAACTCGTCGTGAACATGAACCGGTGCGCCGCCTGCGGGCTCTGCGAGCGGGCCTGCCCCGTCGACGCGATCACCGTCGAGAAGCCCTCCACCGTCGCGCGCAAGGGCGCCGACCCCATCGACGTGGACGAGGAGACGTGCGCCCTCTGCGGCATCTGCGCCCTCGTCTGCCCGTACGACGCGATCACCCTGCTCATCGACGGCGAGCCCGCCACCGAGCACGGCCTCCCCAAGCTCCCCAAGGACGTCGCGATCGACGAGGAGCGGTGCGTGTACTGCGGGCTCTGCGCGGACACCTGCCCGCAGGACGCGATCACCGTCGAGCGCGAGGTCCCCACGCCCGGTGACCTCGTCATGGGCGAGATCGACATCGACGAGGAGAAGTGCATCTACTGCAAGGCCTGCGAGGAGGCCTGCCCCGCCGACGCGATCACCGTGAAGCGCCCCACCCCCAGCGCCGCCGACCCCGAGCCCGAGTTCACCATCGAGGTCGACGAGGACCGGTGCGTGTACTGCGGCGTGTGCATGCGCACGTGCCCCGAGGACGCGATCAAGGTCGGCTGCAAGATCTGCTACGGGACCACCCGCGGCGAGCTGCCCGAGAAGGGCGAGGTCAAGGGCGAGATCCACGTCGACAGGGCCCGCTGCGTGTACTGCTCCTGGTGCGAGCAGGTCTGCCCCGTCGACGCCATCGAGGTCACCAAGCCCTACCAGGGCCGCATCGAGATCGACGACGAGGAGTGCGTCGGCTGCGGCCTCTGCGTCGAGATCTGCCCGTGCAACGCCCTCGAGTTCGAGAAGGGCGGCACGGCCGGCAAGACGCGGATCGTCGTCAACCCGGACGCGTGCGCCTACTGCGGCGCCTGCGCCCGCGCGTGCCCGGTGGACGCGATCACCGTCGAGCGCGAGGACGTGACCGTGATGCCGGACCTGCCCACCAAGGCCTGGGAGCGCGCCCTCGACCGCGTCCTGGGCCCGACGGAGAAGGAGTAACCCCCTCCCCACGCCCCCTCAGAATCGTTACGAAACACAGAACGATTCCGGGCAAGCCCCAAACCCGACCACCCAAACCCCAACCCCCGGGATGAGGACAGCGGTGGGCACGGAGCGGATGAAGAGCCCCAGCCCCATACCGACCGCTACCCACTCCCCGGACGCACCCCGACGCGCTCCTCCACCACCCGCTCGATCAACTCCCCCCGCCTGACCCGAGAGTAAAGCCCCTGCCAGCCGCCGTCCTCACCCTCCCACCACTCACCGAACCCATCCAACCGCTCCGACAACCACGCGCAGAGACACAGCCCCAGCAGCCGCGCCGACCGCTCGTCCCACGCCCGCCGGAACCCCTCCGACAACCGCTCCGCCGCCTCCCCGAGCCCCCTCAACAGCACGTCGGCCGCGTCCTCCAACACCGCCAGCGCGACGAGCCCCCGAACCGGGTGCACGTCCAACCGCCGGTACACCTCCCTCAGCGCGGCCACCGGCCCCTCCCCGTCGACGCCCCAGCACGCCAACGTCGCCTCCGGCGAGAGCGCCGGCAGACCGTACGTACTCCGACCCTCCACCAGCTTACGCAGCCGACCCACGAGCGACGACTTAACCTCATCCAACCCCAGGACCCCCCGGAGCGCCTCCCAGGGCGAGTTCACCCCCGACCCCAGCGCCGAGCGCCGGAAGACCGAAGCCACCCGCGCGACCGCCTTTCCCACCGGCCAGACCTCGTCCACCCGCCGGATCAGCGTCCTCCCCTCGGCCCTACGATCGTCCAGCACATCCCGGGCCGCCCCGACCACCGCCCTGGCCCACTCCTCGTCCACGCCGAAAACCCGGGGCGACCCCTCCAACCTCAACTCCACCCGTCAGCGACCCCCCCGCACGTGATCCCGCGCCTGCCACGCCAGGTACACCAACCTCGCAACGTCGCGGAACCTACCCTCGTACTCGGGCCGCCGAGAACGGCGCATACGCAGCGGGATCCCGGCGTCGGTCGCGCTCTGAATGACCGGAGCGTTCTCCACGTCCACCACGTCGACGCTCCCATGAACGTCCCGAAGCACCCGATTAAGCCGCTCCACGAGCTTCTTCCACTCACAGGTGCCCCGAGGCCACACCTTGTTCAGCACCACCACCCGAACGTCCAGACCCCCGTCGGACAGAAACCTCCGAACCTGCCTGACCGAGCGCGGATCCGTCACGGGGATAACGGTGTCGCAGGCCTGAAGCACCCTACGCAACCACTTCGCCTCGACGTTCATCGGCGGGGTGTCCACGAAGGCGATCGGGGGCCGCGCGTCCCCATCCCCCTCGCGCACCAGGTCGTGCACCCAAGCCACCAATCGCCGAATGTGCCTCCGATCGGCGACACGCTGGTAGTTCTGACGGGCCGGCACGGCCAACAACGCCGTACCCAGGCCCGGGGCCCGCTCGTCGAGCAGATCCTCGAACCCGTCGGGCTCCAGCTCGACGCGATGCACCTCGAACCCCTCCACCACCCCCACGTGCCTCAACCTGAACGGACCCTCCTCGAACAACATCTTCAGGGTGACCCCACCGGAGCGCCTGTGCCCCTGCGGGTCAAAGTCTATGAAGACCGTCGGGCACGCCGGAACGCCACCGTAGCCCCGGGGCCGCGCGAACTCCATCCCGACGTTGAACGCCACGGTGGTCTTACCCGTACCCCCCTTGTAGGCCGCCACGCCCACGACCAGCGGGGCGAACGGCTCCAACCCACCTCCCCCCTGCCCGATCGACTTAGGGTGAACTGGGCACGCGTCGGAGCCGTAACCGTTTCCATCACAACCGGAAGTAGCCCGAACGTTGACACCCCACCGCCCGGGCGGCGCCGCTGGACGACGTGACCCGACGGAACCGGGCCCGGCGCAAATTGTTACGAATTCCATAACAATTGGCGGGTGGGCCCGCCGGGATTTGAACCCGGGACCACCGGCTC
>JAMOPY010000032.1 GCA_027064305.1 Methanobacteriota archaeon | reverse complement strand
TGGCCACCTCCTACGCCCGCCCCGACAACCTACCCGGTAACATGCGGAGGCTGGTTCTGCAGTCCCGGAAGCCCCTGGGTGAGATGATCGAGGAGATGAGGTTGGAGACGCGGAGGGAGATCGTGCGAGTGGACACGATCCGGCTCTCGGGCGAGGAGAGGCGGCTCCTGGGCGTGGAGGCGGAGGAGGTCCCGTGGAGGGAGTACGTAGTGTACCACGACCGCACGCCGATGCTCCTGATTCGGGAGAAGTTCAACGTGCAGGTGTTCGGTCGGGATGGCGATGCAGAGGACGCTGGATGAGGTGCTGCAACGGCCTCGGGTCCACGCCGAACGGGTGCTGATCGCCTCCGACGTGCACGTGGGGGACCGGTACCAGGGGCACGATCCGGAGCTTCTGGAGATGGCCATGGAGCTGGCCCGGGATCAGGACCTCGTGGTGCTGGACGGGGACTTGGCGGACCCGAGGGCGCGCGAGCGTGAGGTGGAGGGGCTCGTGGAGTCGCTCCAGGACCTGTCCGAGGAGGCGAGGTTGGTGGTCGTGCCCGGGAACCACGACACGCTCCGGCTGGTGCGGCGGCTGCGGCGGTCCGGGATTCCGGTGATGATGAGGAAGTACGAGGAGCGCCGGGGCCGCGGGTGCCCGCCCGGGCACGAGGGACCTTCGCTCGGGGGTCCGGAGTGGCTGGAGGTGGGGGAGTGTCGGTTCCTGATCGCGCACGGGCACGAGCCGTGCGGTGAGCTGAGGTTGGAGCCGCAGCGGCCGGGGAACCCGGTCGCGGAGGCGTCTCCGATGCCTCGACGGGACCAGCTGCTGGACAACTATACGTGCCGTGAATACGAGATGCCGGACCGGCTGGAGGAGATCGCCCGGGCGAGCGACGCGGACGTGGTGGTGGTCGGCCACACCCACTGCCGGTTCCTGGGGCGGTTCGGAGGGGTGCTGGTCGTCAACGTGGGCACCACGGCGTGCCCGGCCACGTGCGCCACGTGCCGGGATCCGCTCAACGTGGGCAACGTGTGCCTGCTCCGCCTCTCCGGGTCCCGGATCCGGGCCAAGCTGTTCAACATGAGGGAGGGGAGGGTGGTGGAGCGTGAGCGTGTCCGTCCCCGTCGACGCGGAGACTAAGGTCGTGGGGCTCGTGGGCCACCCGGTGGAGCACTCCCTTTCTCCGCCCATGCACAACGCGGCGTTTCGGGAGCTGGGCCTGAACTACGTGTACGTGGCGTTCGACGTGCCGGAGCGGGAGCTGGAGACCGCGATCGTGGGCGCCCAGAGTCTGGGGATCGTCGGACTGAACGTGACCATCCCGCACAAGGAGCGGGCGCTCCGGGTCTGCGATACCGTGGATCGGGACGCGGAGCTGATCGGTGCGGTGAACACGCTGCGGTTCCGGGAGCGGAGGGTGGAGGGGTACAACACGGACGGTGAGGGGTTCCTGCGGGCGTTGAGGGAGGCGGTGGACTTCGATCCCAGGGGCGTGAAGGCGGTGATCCTGGGCGCCGGCGGGGCGGCGCGGGCGGTCTCGTTCAAGCTGGCCCTCGAGGGCGCGGACGAGTTGGTGATCGCGAACCGGACGTACGAGCGCGGGGAGCGGCTGGCGAGGGAGCTGGAGGAGAGGACGGGCGTGAGGGCCCGGGCGGTGGAGCTCGATCGTGAGGTGCTGCGGGAGGAGCTTCGGGACGCGAGGCTGCTCGTGGACGCCACCCCGGTCGGCATGCACCCGAACGAGGACGAGCCCCCGCTGGTGACGGCCCGGGAGATGCACGAGGACCTCATCGTGAACGACCTGGTGTACAACCCGCCGAAGACGCGGCTGCTGGAGGAGGCGGAGCGGGCGGGGGCCACCCCGGTCGACGGGGTGGGGATGCTCGTGCACCAGGGCGCGCTGGCCTTCGAGATCTGGACGGGCGAGGAGGCGCCGGTGGACGTCATGCGCGAGGCCGTGCTGGAACGCCTTTAGGGAAATCGTTGCGGATTTAAGCCCGGACGGTCGGGGTCGGCCGGGGATGCGCGGATGAAGATCAACGGCGTCGAGATCGAGGACACGTTCGCCGAGGCGTTCGAGGCGAAGATGGCCCGGGTGCTGATCACCGCCGCGACGCACCGCTGGGCCCGGATCGCGGCCCGGGAGACCGTCGGGTTCGGCACCTCCGTGATCATGTGCCCGGCGGAGGCGGGCGTTGACGTGGGGTTCGTGCGGCCCGAGGAGACGCCGGACGGGCGGCCCGGCGTGATCGTGATGATCGGGCACAACGACGCGGACGAGCTGAAGGAGCAGCTGCTGGACCGGATCGGCCAGTGCGTCATGACCGCCCCGACCGCGGCCGCCTTCGACGCGATGCCGGAGGACGAGCGGGAGGACGAGGACCGGGTCGGGTACAAGCTGAGCTTCTTCGGGGACGGGCACCAGGAGGAGGACGAGGTGGGCGACCGCAAGGTCTGGCGCGTACCGATCGTGGAGGGCGAGTTCATCGTCGAGGACACGTTCGGAATCACGACGGGCGTCGCCGGCGGGAACTTCTACATCATGGCGGAGAGCCAGCCGGCCGGGCTGCAGGCGGCCGAGGCCGCCGTCGACGCGATCAAGCGCGTCGAGGGCGTGTACACCCCGTTCCCGGGCGGCGTCGTCGCGTCCGCGTCGAAGCCGGGGTCCAAGGAGTACGACTTCCTGCCCGCGTCCACGAACGACGCCTACTGCCCGACGGTGGAGGGCAACGAGCTGCCGGAGGGCGTCAAGTGCGTGTACGAGATCGTCATCAACGGGCTGAACGAGGAGGCCGTGAAGGAGGCGATGCGGGTGGGCATCGAGGCCGCCTGCCGGCAGCCGGGCGTCGTGAAGATCAGCGCCGGCAACTTCGGCGGCGAGCTGGGGCAGTACGAGCTGCACCTGCACGACCTGTTCTAGGGTCCGCGAGGGTGACACTCGTCACCGGGAAGCCCTCGGCACGGGCCCTTTCTTCATCCCACCCAGTCCTCCGGCGGCTCCTCGGGCAGGTTCCCCACCCGGCGCTCGTCCAACGCGAGCTCCGCCGCCCCGGTCACGCGCACCCTCACCACCGGGACCTTAAGATCCCCCCGCGTCAGGTCGACCACGAGCACCCGACCCAACCCACCCTCGCGAACCCGCTCCACTAGTTCTTCGAGCAACCGATCCAACGAGCGCGCGCGCACCTCCAGATCCAGCTCGTCCAGCTCCACCGTCCCGGAGGCCCGGAACCAGTGACGGTGGATCCGCTTCAACCGCTCCGGCGTTAGCTTCCCGCCCAGCGGGTCGACGCGCCGGACCCCCTCGAACCCCTCCCGGGCCATGAACACGCCCTGCGCCACCTCGAGCAGGGACCGCAGCGCCGCCATCCGTGGGTCCGGGCTGCATCCGAACCCCAGCACCATCTCCCGCACGGACGGGGACTCGACCACCGCCCCCACCGCGTACACCCCGGGCACCCGGGACGGGAGCAACCGCAGGTGCACCTCACCGCCCACGTCCTCGGCGATCGATCGCCGGAGCCGTTCCAGGTCCCCGTGCACCCGGAGCCCCGGGGCGGGCCGTCGATGGTACTCGAACACGCTCCAGGCGTCCCGCTCCAGCACCTCCAGCAATCCCTGGACGACCGCCTCCTCCCGGGTGCGACCCGCGGCCAGGCCGCTGGTGTGTGAGGGGAGCCCGTCCCCCGGCCAGGGATGAAGCGCCTCGTTCGCGGGCACGTGGACGGTCCCGCCCTCGGTCAGATCCCGGGCCGGCAGCCAGGCGCCCGGCTCTGTCGGGTACCAGGGCGGGACCCACGCGTCCCCCTCGGGACGATCGCGCTCGGGTTCGTGGTGCTCCGGCTCCGCGGAGGCCCGCTCCACGGACTCCATGATCCCGGAGACGGTGGACTGCTCCTCCGACGTGCCCTTCCCGGCGTGAGCCCGGGAGCCCCGGGTGTAGACCTTGATCGGGACCCCGCCGACCCGGCCCTCCGCCTCCTTCTTCAGCCCGAGCAGCGAGGGGATGGAGCGGTCCTTCAACCATCGGAGCGTGTCGGCGGGGTCGGCGGTCCGGAACCCCTCGACCTCGTAGACTATTTCCCCCATCCTCCGACACCCCTCGGGGGTACCCATGACGGATCGGGTGCTGGTGTACGAGTACGCGGTGGCGCGGGGCGAGCGCGACCTGGTGGGCGAGGGGAAGGCGATGCTCGAGGCGCTGCTGCTCTCGCTCCGCGAGTACGGGGTGGAGACGGTCGCGGTGGCCGAGGCGGGCGTGGGGGTGCGTTGGGCGGACGTGGTGGTGCGTCGGGAGTCGAGGGCGCTGGAGCTCGCGGACGCGGCGGTGGTGATCGCGCCGGAGACGGACGGGGTGCTGGCGGAGAAGGTGAGGGAGTTCGGTCGTCGGGTGCGGGTGTTGGGTCCCTCCCCGGAGGCCGTGGAGGTGGCCGGGGACAAGCTTCGGACGCTGGAGGCGTTGGAGGGTGCCTCGACGTTCCGGGTCCCGAGGCGTGGGGGCGACGTGACGGTGGGGAAGCCGGTGGACGGGGTGGGGTCCGAGGGGGTGCGGGTTGGCCCCGGGGAGCTGGAGGTGGAGTTCGTGCCCGGGTCGCACCACAGCCTGCTGTGCGTGACGGACGGGGAGTCGGTGGAGGTGGTAGGGGTTAACGATCAGTTCGTGGCCCTGGCCGGTGGGGAGTTCGTGTACCTGGGTGGCCGCACCCCGAGTCGGTCCGGGAGGGTGCGGCGGGTGGCCCGGGACGTGGCGGAGGAGGTGGTGGAACGGATAAGCGGGCTGTCGGGCGTGTTCGGGGTGGACGTGGTGATGCGTGGGGACGTGCCCTACGTGATCGAGGTGAACCCGCGGCCGACGACCCCGGTGGTGGGGGCGGCCCTGGAGGGGCCGGAGCGGCTGGCGGAGGCGCTGCTGGAGGGCCCGTCGCCGGGCGTGTGGTCCTACTCGGGAGAGTACGTGTTCGTTCGGTCGGGGGCGGAGGCGCTGGTCCCGGAGGGGTTCCGTCGGGTGGAGCGGTTCGGCGACATCGAGGTGTATCGTCGGGGGTAGGCACCCTGCGCGTGCTCGGACTGGACGTGGGTGGGGCTCACACCGACGCGGCGTTGGTTCGGGTGCGGGATGGAGAGCTGGAGGTAGAGGAGACCAAGCGTGAGTACCTCCCGATGTGGAAGCGGTGGGGGAGGAGGCGCCTTCACAGGTTCGTGAAGCGGGTGGTGTCCAGGTACCGTCCGGACCTGATCGGACTCACGATGTCGGGGGAGCTGGCGGACGTCTTTGAGACGCGCCGGGAGGGCGTGGAGTACATCGTTGACCTGGTGGCGTCCAGCGCGCGGGTCCCGGTGCGGGTGGTCACGTCGTCCGGTGACGCGATCGAGCCGGAGGAGTGCCTGGACGCTTGGCGGGAGGTGGCGTCGGCCAACTGGCGGGCCACGGCCGAGCTGCTGTCGGAGCTGCATCAGGGCTCCTACCTGTTCTCGGACCTGGGTTCGACCACGCTCGACCTGATCCCGATCGTGGACGGGGAGGTGCGGGCGAAGGGTCGCACGGACCTGGAGCGGCTGCGGGCCGGGGAGCTGGTCTACCTGGGCGCGCTGCGAACGCCGATCGGGTTCCTGCTGAGGGAGGTGGAGATCGACGGTTCGGTCGTGCCGGTCTCCTACGAGTACTTCTCGATCATCGCGGACGCGCTGGTCCTGCTGGAGCTGATCTCGGAGGACGAGTACACGCCGGAGACGCCCGACGGTCGAGGGAAGTCGCCGGAGGACTGCGCCCGCCGGCTGGCGAGGGTCGTCTGCTCGGACCTGGAGGAGCTGGGCTGGGATGGGGTGATGCAGGTGGCCCGCTCGGCCTACCGGGTGCTGATGGGTCGGCTGCTTAAGCACCTAAAGTTCAAGCTGAGGGAGTACGACTTGGACCGCGTCGTGGGGGCGGGCGCCGGGGAGTTCCTGCTGCGGTCCGCCTGCAACCGGCTGGGGGTGGAGTTCGAGTCCTTCGATGACGTGTTCGGGGCCGGGTCCGAGGTGGCCCCGGCCGTGGGGGCCGCTTACCTGGCCTACCGCCGCCGGGATTGAGTCCAGGTGGGGAGCTCCCTCCTCGCCAGCTTCAGGTACCGGCGAGCGTTGTCTCGGATCTCCTCGAGCCGGTCGTCGTCCACCTCCCCGATCTTCCGCGCCGGGACCCCGGCCCACACCTCGCGCGGGCCCACCTCGGTGCCCTCGGTGACGACGGCGCCGGCCCCGACGATGGACCCGCGCCGGACGACCGCGCCGTTCATTACGGTGGCGTTCATCCCGATGAGACAGTCGTCCTCGACCCGGGCCCCGTGCACGACGGCGCCGTGACCGACGCTCACCCGGCGCCCGATCTCCACCGGGTGGCCCCGGGAGACGTGGATCACGGCGTTGTCCTGCACGTTGGACCCCTCCCCGATCGTGACGGGCTCGAGGTCGCCCCGGATGACCGCTCCCGGCCAGACGCTGACGTCCCGTTCCAGGGTGACCCGGCCGAGGAGCGTGGCGGTCGGGTGCACGTAGGCGCGTCCCTGAAGCCTGACCTCGTCCAACCGGGGACCCCCAAGGGTGCGTGCGCCTTGGAGCTGCCGGAGCACGTGCGGCGGTACCTGGAGTGGCGCGGGATAAAGGAGCTCTTCCCGCCGCAGCGGGAGGCGGTGGAGCGTGGGCTGTTCGAGGGTAAGAACTTGGTGGTCGCGGCGCCCACGGCCAGCGGGAAGACGCTCATCGCGGAGATGCGAGTGCTGCACGAGCTGGCCTCGCACGACGGGCGGCGGCGCGTGATTTACGTCGTCCCCTACCGGGCGTTGGCCCGGGAGAAGCGCCGGGACTTCGAGAGGGTCGCCCGGTTCTGCCGGGAGGAGCTGGGGGTGGACGTGAGCGTCGAGCTCCGGACCGGGGACGTGCGGGAGCCGATCCGGGAGTTGGAGCCGGGCGTGCTGATCACGACGGCCGAGAAGCTGGACGCGAGCCTGCGGTCGAGGCCGGGGCTGGTGGACGCCGTCGACCTGCTGGTGATGGACGAGGTGCACCTGGTCGGGGAGTCGGATCGGGGGCCTACGTACGAGGGTCTCATCGCCCTGGTGCGCACGTTCTCGGGCGCGTCCGTGCTGGCGCTCTCGGCCACGGTGGGTAACGCGCGCGAGCTCGGGCGGTGGCTGGGGGCCGAGGTGGTAGAGAGCAATTGGCGGCCGGTGGAGCTGAGGTACCGGGTGGAGGAGGTGACGCCGTCGGACGCGGATAACCGCGTGGACGAGGTGGTGGAGCGATGCCTGAGGGAGGGAGGTCAGGCCCTCGTGTTCCTGTACTCACGGCGGCGATCGATGACCGAGGCGCAGCGGCTGGCGTCCGTGGTTCGAGGGCACTTGTCCCGGCGGGAGGTGGAGGAGCTGCGGGAGCTGGCGGAGCAGGTGCGGGAGGAGGGTGAGGGAGATGATACGAGGGTGCTGGCGGAGACCGTGAGGAGCGGGGTGGCGTTCCATCACGCCGGGCTGGCCCCGGGGCAGCGGGAGCTCGTGGAGGACGCGTTCCGGGAGGGGCTGCTCAAGGTGGTGACGTGCACGCCGACGTTGGCGGCCGGGGTCAATCTGCCCGCCCGGTACGTGCTGATCCGGGACTTCGGGGTCCGGGTCGGTGGTCAGCTGAAGCCCTCGAAGAACGAGTTCAAGCAGATGGCGGGTCGGGCGGGTCGTCCGGGGTACGATGAGGTTGGCTACGTGTACGTGTTCGTGAGCCCGAGGCTGCGGGAGCTGGCGGAGGAGTACGTGCGGTCCGAGGCGGAGCCGGTGCGGAGCCGGATCTGGTCGGCGGGGCCGCAGCTCCGGCGTTTCATCCTGGGGCTCGTGGCGGCGGGGTTCTGCGAGGACCTCTCCGACGTGTTGGAGGTCTCGCTCAACACGTTCGTGGAGTCCGTGGAGTGGGAGCGTTCGGCGCCGGAGGAGCTGGTGGTGGAGTCGGTGAGGCTGTTGAGGGAGTGGGACTTCGTTCGGGAGCTCGGGGGGCGGCTGCGGGTGACGGAGGTGGGTCGGGCGGTGGCGGAGACGTACCTGAACCCGGACTCGGCCCGGTTCCTGCTGGAGGTGATGAGGGAGATGGGGACGGAGGAGTCCGTCGTGCTGCCGGCGATCACGCTGTCTCAGGACTTCACCCCGGCCCCGATCTCCTGGAAGGGGCGGGAGCAGGGCACGCTCGACGCGTTCCTGGGCGGATCCTCGGAGGCGCTGTCCGGTGAGGAGGTGGCGGAGCTGGCGGTGGGGTGGTTCGGGTACGACGACTGGGAGCTGGAGCGGAGGTTGGCGTGGGCGGAGGTGCTGCGGGACTGGGTCTCCGGGGTCTCGGAGCGGGTGATACTCCGGCGGTACGAGCTCTACCCGGGGGACCTCTATCGGGCGCGGGAGGACGCGGCGTGGATCGCGTGGGGGATGTCACGGCTGGCGTCGGCGGCGGGGATTCGGTGGAGGTGCCCGATGCTCAGCCGTCGGATCGAGCTGGGGGTGCCGGAGGAGGTTCTGGAGCTGACGGAGGTGGACGGGGTGGGTAGGACCCTGGCGATGCGGCTCTACGAGGCGGGGTTCCGGTCCGTGGAGGATCTGGCGGAGGCGAGCCTCTCACGGCTCACCCGGGTGCGCGGGGTGGGGGAGCGGAGGGCGCGTCGGATCCGGGAGAGCGCGCGTCGGCTCATAGGAACCTGAACTCGTGGCCCCACTCCCTGCTAATCCTGCGCTCCCAGCGGGCCACCTCCACGGAGGTGATCGGAAACACGCTCTCGCCCTGCCGAGGCATCTCCAGTAGTTCCTGGGCCAGGTACCGGGAGATGGTTCGGACGCGGCCCCGGACGGTGATGCGGCGCTTAAGGGGGTCCACGTGGCTCCAGCGCAGGTCGAGCACGTCGATGTAGTCGGACAGCGTCTCGAAGCAGGTGATCACGAAGGGCTTGACGTATCGGTCCGGTTCGTCCTCGCTCAGGCGGTCCAGCAGCAGGAACAGCTCGATCAGCCTCAGGTCCAGCTCCACGGTGGTACGGCTGGTGCCGTTGATCTCGAACGGCAGGTCCGCGTTCCTCAGGATCTGCGCGAGGCTCTCGCTGCGGGACAGGAGCTCCGCCTCGACCTCGATCTCGGGGATGGCGTCCGAGACCGGCGCGTCGGGCGGTAGGCGTTCGGTGAGGTAGCGGACGAGCTCCTGGAGCAGCTCCCTGCCGATGCGGTCCCGGGTGCGCACGTGGGTGATCGATTCGACCGTCCAGAGGGGCTCGGGGCTGAGATCTTCGACGCGGTCGTCCGAGAATCGGTTGGATAGCGCCTTCAGCCCCAGCAGGGCGGCGTAGGTCAGCGTGGAGGTGGGCTTGAGCACGAGGCGCTTCCGGGCCAAGTAGCGCACGTACCCGTTGACCAGGGGCGCGATCATGATCCTTCACCGAGGCCGAACTCGGAGTGGATCGCGTTGACCGCCTTAGCCTCGTCCTCCTCGGACACGACGAACGAGATGTTCACCTCGGAGGCCCCCTGGGAGATGGTGCGCACGTTCACCCCCTCCCGGGCCACGGCGCTGAACACTCGGGAGGCGACGCCGGGCGTGCCGCGCATGCCCTCCCCGACGACGGCCACGACGGAGACGTCCTCGTACGCCTTCACGCGGTCGACCAGGCGCTCCCCGACGAACTCGCGCTCGATAATGCGGGCGGCCTCCCTCACGTCCTCCTCGGACACGATGATGGAGATGTTGGACTCCGAGGCGGACTGGGAGATCATGATCACGTTGATCCCGGCCTCCCCGAGCTTCGTGAAGATGCGGCCGGCGACGCCGGGCCGCCCGATCATGGTCGTGCCGCGCACGTCGACCATGCCCACGTCGGAGGAGGAGGCCACCGCCTTAACAACCTCGTCCGTGGGCTGCGTCTCCGCGGTGATCAGCGTGCCCTCCGCGTCCGGGTTGAACGTGTTCTTGACGCGGATGGGGATCCCCTCGGCCCGGGCGGGGATCACGGTCTTTGGGTGCAGGACCTCCGCGCCGAAGCTGGCGAGCTCGAGGGCCTCGTCGTAGGACAGCCGGGGCACCGTGCGGGCGTCGGGCACCAGGCGCGGGTTGGCCGTCATGACCCCGTCCACGTCCGTCCAGATCTGGATCTCGTCGGCCTCCACCGCCGCGCCGAGGATGGCGGCCGAGTAGTCGGAGCCGCCCCGTCCCAGGGTCGTGATCTCCCCGTCCACGGTCTCGCCGATGAAGCCAGTGACGACGGGGATTTTGCCGGAGCGGAGCATCGGGACCAGGGTGCGCTGCGCCTTCCGGCGGCAGGCGGGCAGGATGGGTTCCGCCTCGCCGAACCGCTCGTCCGTGATCACGCCCGCCTCGCCGGCCTCCAGGTGCTCGGCCTCCAACCCCCGGTCGCGGAGGGCGCCGGCCAGGATCGGGGCGGCGAGCCGCTCGCCGAAGGAGAGGACGAGGTCCGCGGAGCGCCGGGTGACCTCGCCGACGTAGCTGAGTCCCAAAAGGACTTTTTCCAGCTCGTCCAGCAGGGAGTCGACGTGACCGAGGACCTCGCGTCGGATTAGGTTCGAGGAGATGACCTCGTTGACCGTTTCCACGTGCCGACGCCGGATCCGACCCACGAAGTTCTTCACGTCTTCCTCCGTCCACCGGGGCACCAGGCGGGCGGCACGCTCGAGCTCGTCGGTGACCCCGGACATGGCGGAGGTGACGACGAGGACCTCGTGCTCGCGGTGCGCCTCCTCCACGATCTCGGCGACCCTCCTTATCGCCTCCGCCGAGCCGACCGAGGTGCCGCCGAACTTCATGACGATCCTCAAGCTGCTCCTCCCTCACCGCCCCGGGGATCGGGGGTACTCCCGTTGGGTGAAGAGGAGGGCAAGGTATGGGTCCCGGACGAGGAGGCTAGGAAGCTGGGCGCCGAGGTGAGCATGAAGGCGCTGGAGGCGCTCGCCGACGCGGGGCAGCCCGTTTACGACCTAAAAAGGCACCGGGGCCTGGAGCTGAGGGCGGTGGCCCGGGAGGTCGTGAGGGAGCTGGGGGCCCTGGCCGGGCTCGAGTTCTCGCTGAAGGGCGTGGACCGCGTCCTCGACAAGATGATCAGCAAGGTGCCGCTGATCCGCACCGTTCTCTCCGAGGAGGAGCTGCCCGTGGAGGGGGAGGAGCGGTTCGTCTGCTTCCTGGCCGTCCACCCGGGGAACTACCGGAAGCTCAGCGAGCGGGCGGGGGTCATCGCGGCCACCGCCCGGGAGGAGCTGGACCTGGACCACACCCCGTTCGTCCTGGTCCGGAACGACCTGTGCCTGCGGAGGGACGAGTTCGGCGTGCTGGTCCTGCACGCGTCGGAGGTGGTGCAGGAGCGCCCGGGGTTCGACGTGGAGGTGCTCGTGAACGAGGACCTGAAACCGACGATGATCAAGCTGGCCCGGTTCATCGCGAGCACGGTGGCCACGCGCACGGCGCACCTGAAGTTCCCGTACGTGATCGTGAAGGAGAGCCTGCTGGTGGACGAGGGGGAGTTCCGCGTACGGGTGAAGTTCGAGGAGGGAGGGGCCGGGTGATTGAGGCTCCCGCGGCTGGGACTCCTCCTCGTGAGGCTGTCCGCCGGGCTGAGGATCCGCGGTCGCGTGATCGCCTGCGGGACCCGGTACGACCCGCTCACGGAGGAGGAGGCGGAGATCGTGGACATCCTGAACGAGAACGCGCTCCTGCTGGCCTACTTCGAGAAGTACCCGATCCCCGCCCCTCAGATCATCTCCAACGAGCTGGGGGATCTGGCGCGGAGGCTGCGGGAGGAGGGGTTCGGGCTGTCTCGCGTGGAGCGATTCAAGTACGATGACCCCGAGGTGGCCCTGGTCTCCAAGATGGTCCTGGACGAGACCCGGTACGTGTACTGCCGGGTCCCCGGCGGGCGCCGGAAGCCGCTCGAGTCGCTGGCCCGGGAGTTCGGGTGCACCGTGGTGAGCTGGGAGGTGGACGGGGCCGTCGTCGAGGCCCCCTCCAAGTACCACGCCCTGCGGCTGGCCGTCTCCGTCCCGCTGGAGCTCGGCGGCAGCGCCGCGATCGGACTCACCCAGGCGGCCGCGGTCGAACGGTACGCGAAGGCCGAGCGGCGGGCTGACGGTCCCTTCGCGGCGTTCTCCAAGGCCGGGGGGGAGTGGGTCCTTCACGCGGGCGGGGAGATCGAGCTGCCGAAGCCGCAGGGAACGGAGACCGGGCCGGACCGCACCCTGTACCTGGACGTCATGGAGTCCACGCGGCTGGTGGAGGAGATGGGGAGGCCGTACCTGGAGAGCGTGATGCGGGAGCTGATTGACCTCATCGCCGAGGAGGGGGGCGTCGTGCTGGACCACAAAGCGGGAGGCGACGACGTACTCGCCCAGTTCCCCACGAAGGGAAGGGCGCTGAGGGCCGCGATCCGGGCGATTGAGCGGGCGAGTCATCACGGGGTGAGGGTTAAAATAGGGGTTGGCGACTCCGGTGGGCGGGCGGCGGAGAACGCGGTCGAGGCGATGAATCGGATCGGGTACCGGGCCTCGTTCGTCGCCTTCCGGTTCGGCCCCTACCTGGCCGCGTACGTTGAGCCGCCTCGGTTCTCGATGATATTCTTCCGTCGGGTACCGTCGGAGCTGGGGAGAATGATCGGAGCCGTGATCGTCACCGCCTCGCTCGCGGCCCTGCACCCGTACCTGGGAATCCCCACCGTGCTCTACTTCCCGACCGCCGCGGCCCGCCGCAACCGGGACGAGCTGACGGCCGCCACCCTTTGGGGCATCCTCTGGCTCCTGGCCACCGTGATCGCCTTACTGGTGGGCGTGCACGTGCGGCACGCCTACCTGCCGGAGCCCCTGGTCAGGTTAACCGACGTGATAGCGGCCCAGGCCGTCTCCGCCGGGAAGTCCGCCCTCGGCTCCCTCATAAGGTGGCTAGGGGTAGGGATCCCGTGACCCTGATGGAGGAGTGCCGGCGCGGGGTTCCGGAGACCGTACGGCGCGTCGCCGAGGAGGAGGGGGTCCGCCCGGAGAAGCTCGCCCGCCGGGTCGCGGAGGGCCGGGTGGTCGTGCCGGCCCACGCGGACCGTCGGGAGGAGGTTCGACCCGTCGGGATCGGTGAGGGACTGCGGGTCAAGGTGAACGCGAACGTGGGGACCTCACCGGAGGTCTGCGACCCGGACCTGGAGGTGGAGAAGGCGAGGGCCGCCGTCGAGCACGGGGCCGACACCGTCATGGACCTGAGCACGGGCGGCGACCTCGGGAAGATCCGGCGCCGCATCATGGAGGCCGTGGACGTGCCGGTGGGCACGGTGCCGGTGTACGAGGCGGCCGTGGAGGCCACGTCCCGGGGCCGGGCCGTGGTGGACATGGACGAGGACGACATGCTCCGGGCGGTCGAGCGGCACATGCGCGACGGGGTCGACTTCATGACGATCCACTGCGCGGTCACGTGGGACGCGCTGAACGACCTGCTCCGCCGCGGCCGACTCCTGGGCGTGGTCTCCCGGGGAGGCGCGATCGTCGCCGCCTGGATGATACATCACGAGGAGGAGAACCCGCTGTACGAGCACTTCGACTACATCCTGGAGCTGGCGCGCGAGCACGACGTGACCCTGTCCCTGGGGGACGCCATGCGCCCGGGCTCGGTCCTCGACGCGAACGATCCCGCCCAGCACCGGGAGCTCCTCGTGCAGGGCGAGCTGGTCGACCGGTGCCGGGAGTACGGGGTGCAGGCGATGGTCGAGGGACCGGGCCACGTGCCCCTGGACCAGATCCCGGCGGTGGTCAGGCTGCAGAAGCGGGTGTGCGACGGCGCCCCCTTCTACGTGCTCGGTCCCGTGCCCACGGACGTGGCCCCGGGCTACGATCACATCGCGGCCGCCATCGGCGGGGCGATCGCGGCCTACCACGGGGCGGACTTCCTGTGCTACGTGACGCCGGCCGAGCACCTGGCCCTGCCCGACGTGCGGGACGTGATCGAAGGCGTGATCGCCGCCCGGATCGCGGCGCACGCGGCCGACACGGCGCGGGGCCTGGAGTACGCGGTTAAGGAGAACGAGGAGATGGGCAGGGCCCGCTGGGAGCTGGACTGGGAGCGGCAGTTCGAGCTGGCGCTGGACCCGGAGCGGGCGCGGCGGTACCGGGAGGAGCGGCCCCCGCAGGCACGCGAGCAGTGCTCCATGTGCGGAGAGTACTGCGCGATCAAGATCGTCAGGGAGGCGCTCGAGCGGCAGCGGGAGCGATCATGATCCTCGAGCTCGAGGAGCCGGAGAAGGTCCCGGAGCACCTCCGGATCACCGCCACCCGGACCATGGTCGCGGCCCGTCCCGAGGAGCCCGAGCCCACGCTGCGCCTCTTCCGGGCGTTCAACGAGGAGCGGGACGTGGTGCTGGAGGAGAAGCTGGACGGGACCAACGTCCGGGTCTACCTCGAGGGCGACCGAGTCGTCGCGCACACGCGCGGTTGGGTGGACGTGAACGCGTACCTGCGGAGGCTGGACCTCGAGCCCCCCTGGGAGGACCTGCGCGGCGAGTTCGAGGCGCTCACCATCCTGGAGGGGGAGCTCCTGCCCTACGACCTCTTCTCCCAACGGTCCCCGCGCCTGCACGAGCTGGCCGGCCGGCTGGAGACCGAGGTCCTCTTCGAGGGCGAGCCCTCCGACGTGACGGCCCGGCTGGTCTACTACGAGGGTAAGCGGTACGAGTGCCGGCCCGAGCCCCTGTTCAGCCGGGCCTGCGAGCTGGATCCCGACCACGAGCTCGTGCAGCGCTTCCTGCGGGAGAACCAGCGCAAGCCGGACCCGGAGGCGGCGGTTCGGGAGGGGAAGCTGCGGGTGCGGGTCTGCTTCTACGAGGTGGACATGCTCGAGGGAGAGCGGTGGATCGACCGGCCCCGGACCGAGCAGCTGCGCGTCTGCGAGCGCCTCTCCACCGAGTCGCTCGAGTGGGAGGTGGTGCGCGACCCCGAGCCCGAGGACCTCGAGCGCTGGCTCGACCGGCTGGAGCGCCGGTGGCGCGAGGGGCTCTGCGTCAAGTCGATGGAGGAGTCCCCGGACCGGCTGCACGCCGTCAAGCTCCGATGCCCGTGGTTCGTGTACCGGGAGTTCGACGGGAGGCCCCCCGGCCGGGGCTCGCACAAGGTGGCCGGACGGTTGACGGCGCAGCTGGTGCAGACGAGGGTGTTGCACCGGAACCTCCGGGAGCTGGAGGGGGAGCGGAACGTGCTCGGTAGGAGGTGGAGGCGGCTGTCGGAGCGGGTGCAGCGCGCGTTAGACCTGCAGGAGCGGTTGCTGAGCCTCGGCGTTGACAGCCCCCGGATCTAGGGGTGGTGACCCGTGTGCGGGATCGTGTGCCTCGTGAACGGTCGCGGGGAGGATGTTGAGCGGGCTCTGAGGATCCTCCGGCACCGGGGACCGGACGGGCGCGGGTTCGCCGCGGTCCGGGACGGTGAGGTGGAGTTCCTCGAGGAGGCCCCGGAGGAGGGCGACGTGCTGCTGGGGCACGTGAGGCTGTGGGTGAGGGGCGAGGAGGGCGCGGTCCAGCCCATCACCGGCGAGGATCGGGCGGTGGCCGTGAACGGTGAGGTCTACAACTACCGGAGGTTCGCGGAGGACGCGCCCTCGGACTCGTGGGCGGTGTTCGAGCTGGTCCGGTCCGAGCGGGGGGCGGCCGCGGCCCTCCGGCTGCTGCGGGGAGAGTACGCGTTCGTGGCCGCGCTCGGGGACGGCACGGTGCTCGCCGCCAGGGACCCGATCGGCGTGCGGCCGCTCTACTTCTCGGTCCGAGGGGAGGGGCTCGCGCTCGCCTCGGAGCGTAAGGCGCTGTGGGCGCTGGGGTGGCGGGACGTCAGGCGCCTGCCCCCGGGCTCGCTGTTGACGTACCGGGAGGGGAGCCTCCGGGTTCGGAACGTGGTGGACGTGCCCCGGCCCAGGCCCGGGTCGCACGATCACGGGGATCTCCGGCGCGCGCTGGAGCGGTCGGTGCGGGAGCGGGTGCGGGAGACGGAGCGGGTGGGGATCGTGCTGTCCGGGGGCGTGGACAGCTCGACGGTCGCCCGGCTCGCGGCGGAGCACGTGGAAGTTCGGTGCTACGCGGCGGGGTTCGAGGGTTCCGACGACGTGGAGTGCGCGGAGCGGTTGTGCGAGGCGATGGGGTGGGAGTTCCACCGCGTCGATCTGGAGGAGTCGTTCGAGGAGCTGATCGTCCGGACGGTCCTGGCGATCGAGTCGTACAACCCGATGAAGGTGGAGGTGGGGATCCCCATCCTGGCCTGCGCGGGGGCGATGTCCGGGGACGGGATCCGGGTGATGCTCTCCGGTCAGGGGGCGGACGAGCTGCTGGGCGGGTACCATCGGCATCTCCGCCACTACGGGCGGTGGGAGCGGTTCGCGCGGGAGCTGTGGCGGGACGTGGCCTCCATTCACGCGGTGAACCTGGAGCGGGACGATCAGGCGGGGATGCACCACTCCGTGGAGCTGCGGGTCCCGTTCCTGGACCTCGACGTGGTGCGGGTGGGGCTGGGTATTCACCCGCGGGAGAACGTGAGCGGGCCCGAGGACCGGCTGCGGAAGCGGGCGCTGCGCCGGGTGGCTCGGGACCTGGGGCTCCCGGACTTCGTGGTGGAGCGGCGGAAGCGCGCGACCCAGTACGGGTCGTTGACTTCGAAGATGCTGGACCGGTTCGTGCGGGGGCTGGGACTCAAGCGGGCCGTGGCGAAGCGGTTGGGGTATCGGAGTCACAAGGAGTTGTTTCTGCGCGTGGTGGGCCGGCACCTGGGGTTCCCGTGGGAGGCGCCCGGGGTGCGGGAGATCGAGCGTGAGTGCTCCCGGCTGGGCGTGTCGTGCGAGCTGGAGGACTTCCTGGAGGAGCGCGTGCGACCGCTCAGCATTCCTCGAGCGAGCGGGTGAAGAGCCGGCGCGGGTCGAGCCCGACCCGTAGGGCCGTCTCGTAGTCCACCGCGTAGGAGCGCTCGCGCCGCTCCAGGTCCTCCGGGCGCAGCAGGATCGCGTTCAGCGCGAACCCGGTCCGGCGGTGGGCCGGGTTCCACGCGAGCAGGGGTTCGGCCCGGAACCGCTCGGCGAACGCGACCAGCCCCTCCACCTCCTCCCGCCGCACGTACAGCCGGTCCTCGCGCCGGACCTTACACTCGATCGCCAGGTGGCCCAGAGCGGGCGCGTACGCCACCACGTCCACCGGACCGCCGGAGCCGGCCACGCGGACGGCCTCGCCGCCGTGCCGGCGCACGTACTCGACGAGCCGCCGCTCGAAGTCGGCCCCCTTGCGGTAGGACACGGGTCACCCCTCCACCAGGTCGTCCGGTACCAGGGGATCGTCCAGCGCGTCGCTCACGCGCCGGAGCACCTGTTTGACGATGAGCTCGGCGATCTCCTCCTTTTCCATCCCCTCGGCGTCCAGCCATCGGATTTTAACGTTGAACTCGCGCTCGGCGCGCCGGGAGGCCCGGCGGTACTCGCGCCGGACCCGCCGGAGGAACTCGGGGTCGAACGCCTCGTCCCGGACGAGGGGCTCCCGGTCGATCACGTAGATCACGTCCGGCTTGGGGACGGGGCGCTGGAGCTCCAGGAGCCAGGAGAGGTCGGCACCGAGGGCGGACTGGTAGGCGAGGGTGCTGAGGAAGGTGCGGTCGGAGAGGACGACGTCCGCCTCGTCGAAGTCGACGCGCTTCAGCGTGAGCAGGCGGTCCAGGGTGAAGGCCAGGGCCTGGGCGTGCGGGTCGTCCCACTTAAGGGCCTTCCGACCGATCCTCGTGCCGGGCTCCCGCACGACGGTCACCTCGAGGCCGTGGAGCTCGAGGAGCTCGGAGGCCAGGTTCACGACGGAGGACTTGCCGACGCCGTCCACTCCCTCGACGCCGACGTACACCGCTCATCCCCGGGGGACCGGGCCGCGAAAACTTAATGTATTGGATGGGGTCGGGGCTCCCCTGGAGGGCAGCGGGGCGGGGTAGCCAGGTCCATCCCGCCGGGCTCATAACCCGGAGGTCCCGGGTTCAAATCCCGGCCCCGCTACCAGGCCGGAATCGTTACGGGATTCATAACAATACCCGAGCGGCCGGGGAGGGCTCAGGCGGAGGCCGGGGCGGGCGTCGTCAGCCACTCGACCAGCGTCTCCATCAGGTAGATGGCCGCCGTCAGGACGGAGCCGACGAACAGGTCCTCGGGCGGTACGCGGACCTTCACCAGCCGGTAGAGGGCGTCCGAGATCCGCTCGAAGACCTCCCGAACCTCCTCGGTCAGTCCCTGGAACGCCTGCTTCTTGACCTGCTCCGGGAGCGCCACGGTGATGGCCGTGGACACCAGCGCCGCCACGATCGACTTCTCCAGGAAGTTGGTGGTCAGCTGCTGGGTGAAGGTGGGCCGCTCCTCCTGGTGCAGCTCCCGGCCGGCCGCCCAGACGATCGCCTTCGCCAGCAGCGCGTGGGCCCCGGCCCGGTTCGTCAGCTCCGGGTGGGGTCCGAAGAGCACGAACCGCCCGCGGGGAACCCACCGATCCCCCTCGCGCACGAAGTACTGGCCCGCCACGATCGCCCAGCCCCGGCAGGTGTCCATGTACTCCCCGACCGGCCAGATCTTGATCATCACGTCCTTGCCCTCGATACTCGCGTACTTCACCCAGCATCGCTGGCTCTGGTCGTACTGCAGGCCGTCCTCCGGGCCGAACCCGGGCCCGTTCCAGTACTTGTACGTGAACACGTTGTTCCACGTCCAGTTCGGGGTCAGCGGGTTGTCCGGGAGGATGAGCACGCGGCAGATCCGGTTGGGTCCGTTCATCCCGTCCACGACGGTGACGCCGTCCTGCAGCAGGTCCTGGTGACCCGGGGAGCCGGAGTCGTACTCCACGTCGCCGGCGTGCAGGTAGGCGCCCGCGCAGACGCCCACGTACCCGATCCCCAGGTCGATCTGCGCGCGGTAGAGCGCGCTGACCCAGTCGAAGTGCCAGTACCGCTCCGGGTGCCAGCCGCCGGGCACGTAGATCACGTCGATCCTGGCGCCGGTGAGCGGGTCCACGCCGGTCTCCAGCACGGTTCGCCAGCGGTCCTCCCGGGTCGTGTAGTGCCACACGATCGTGTCCTGGGGCCCGGTGGCCCGGTAGGCGTTCCACCAGTCCACGATCTCCTTCGTTCGGGCCACGCAGGTGTCGTCCGCGCCCCCGCCGGCCCAGGTGAGCATGTGGATCTCGGCGGAGGCCGGCGGGATGAGCGCGAAGAGGGCGAGTAGGAGGGTCGCGAGCGCCCGACTCACCCCCGGGTCACCCCCGGGGGGCGCGGCCGGGGAGGGGTCGCTTTTATCGTTGGTAGGCACGCGGTTCACGGCCCCCCGCGATGTGGATGGGATCTCCGGTGGGGATCGGGGAGGCTCCCGCGCCGATGACCGGACCGGCGGGAGCCGAACCCCCCTACTCCAGTACCTTGATGTTCTCAACCACCTGGGGGTACAGCGTGACCTCGAAGTCGTCCTCCTCGCGCCGGATCACGAGGTTACCCCGGTTGTCGATCCGCTCCACTCGGCCCCGGATCTTCCGACGCCGGTACCCCTCGGGCGAGCGGTAGCGGATCACCGCGACCACCTTCTTGCCCACGAGCTCCTCGTCCCACTCCGGTCGCGGGAGGTCCAGGAGCTCGACGGACTCGACGCCGAAGTCCCGGTACGAGAGGATCCGCTTGATCTCCTTCCCGCACTCCGGGCACTTCAGCACCTCCACGCCGTCCTCCCGCAGCTCCGGGTTCATCTCGGTCCCGCACTCCGGACACTTCAATCCGGCTCCCCCCGGGCCCGCTCGTGCTCCCTCGCGAGGCGCTCGGCGGGCCCCGTAACCTCGTACCAGAGCACGACGTCCCGACCGAGCCGCTCCACGCGCTTGAGCTTTAGCCCCACGCCCTCCCCGATCGTGGGGAACCCCTCGCCGCCCACCGGCGTGGGCGCCTCCTCCCCGCCGACCAGCACGGGGGCCACCGCGACGCGGAACTCGTCGATCAGCCCGTGCCTGAGGAAGCTCCAGGCGAGCGTGGGCCCGCCCTCCAGCAGCAGCGACCGGACCCCGCGCTCGTACAGCACCCTCAGCCCCTCCCGTACGTCCGCGAACCCGCCCTCCCAGCCGACCTCCTCCACCTCCACCCCGCGCCGCTCGAGCTCCCGGCGGCGCCCCGGGTCCGCCTCGGCGCAGAGGACGAGGGTGGGAATCTCGCGCGCGGTCCGCACGAGCCGGCAGTCCGTCGGGATCCCGGTGCAGTCGGAGGTGAAGACGACGCGGAGCGGGTCCTCCCCCTCGACCAGGCGCACGTTAAGCATCGGGTCGTCCCGGCGCACGGTGTTCGCGCCCACCGCGACCGCGTCGTGCTCGGCCCGGAGCCGATGCACCTCCCTCAGATCCTCCTCCCCGGAGATGCGCGCGTCCCCCGACACGCTCGCCACCTTGCCGTCGGCGGTCATCCCCACGTTGTACAGCACGCGGGGGCGCCTCAGCGGACCGACCCCCTACCCGCGATCGACGAGGTACCCCTCGATCCAGAGGGCGTCGGCGGCCCCCTTCAGGAGGGCGCGCACGGCGTCCTCGGGCGAGCGGACGATCGGCTCCCCGTGGAGGTTGAAGCTGGTGTTCAAGACGCCCCCCACCCCGGTCCTCCCCTCGAACTCCTCCAGGATCTCCCGGTAGAAGGGCAGCTCGTCGCCCAGCGTCTGGGGACGGGTCGTCCCGTCCACGTGCACGACCGCGGGCGCCTCGCGCCGCAACCGCTCGGTCGCCCGGAAGGCGAGGGTCATGAAGGGGGAACGGCACGGCCGGCGCAGGTAGTCCCGCGCCCGCTCCTCCAGGATGGTGGGGGCGAAGGGCTGGTACCGCTCCCGACCCAGCGCGCGGTTCAGCCGGTCCACGATCGCCCGGTCCCTCGGGTCCGCCAGGATGCTCCGGGCCCCGAGCGCCCGGGGTCCGTACTCCATCCTCCCGTGGAAGACGGCGACGGTCCGTCCCTCCAGCAGCCGATCCACGAGGGGCTCCGGGTCCCGGCCCACCCGCTCGGCCCGGTCGAGCAGCCCGTGCCGCTCGAGCGCCCGTTCCACGGCCCTCCGACCGTACTCGGGGCCCAGGTACACGTGCTCCAGCCGCCGCGGCCTCGGGGTGCGGCCCCGGGCCAGCTCCTCCTGCGCCCAGGCCCAGAGGGCGGCCCCGACGGCCAGCCCGCCGTCCCCCATGTTCGGATGGACGAAGAGGTCGAGGTCGAGCCCCTCGCGGAGGCGCATGTTGGCGACGACGTTCGCGGCGACGCCCCCCGCGTAAGCGACCCGGCGCTCCCCGTACTCCTCGACGTGGTGGGAGAAGTACCGGAGGAGGAGACGCTCGAGGGCCCGCTGCGCGGTGGCCGCGAGGCGCTCGCGGTCGAGCTCGGCCAGCGGTGAGCGCTTGAGCCGACGCACGGCCTCGCCGGAGATGGCCCCCAGGAGGTTCCTGATCCGTCCCTCCTCGACGGTGATCACCTCGCTCTCGATCCACTCCAGGGTGCGGCGGTCGGGCTCGGCGTACGCGGCCAGGCACATGACCTTGCCCTCGTCCTTCATGGGCTCGAGGCCCAGGAGCTCGGTCACGTTCGCGTAGAAGTCCCCCAGGGAGTCGTAGTAGGACTCCGTGGCCACGCGGTGCATGCGTCCCCGCTCGCACGCCCAGACGGTCGCGGAGAGCCCGTCCCCCGCCGCGTCCACGGTGATCGTGAGGCAGCGGTTGAAGCCGGAGGTGTAGTAGGCCGAGGCGGCATGGGCCGCGTGGTGCTCGACGAGGTAGAGTGGGGCCTCGAGCTCCTCGGACAGCGCGCGCAGGCGGTCCAGGTCGCGCTTGCGCCGGTAGAGGCCGGCCACCGCGATCGCGTCCGGGTCCTCGGCCCGCCCGAGGACGAACTTTAGGGAGCGCTCGGGGAACCCTCGATGGAGTTTTTTACGCGAGAACCGTTCCTCGTTGGCGGCGGCCACGATCCGGCCGTCCCGGACGAGCGCCGCCCCGGCGTCGTGTCCGTGGTGAATCCCGACGACCTCCATGGGGGGAGCCCCGTTGGCGGAGGTTCAGCGCCGGTACGTTAGGTTTCAGCAGCTCGTGGGGATGGAGGTGTACACGGAGGATGGGCACCGGGTCGGCACGGTTCGGGACGTCACGTTCGACCCGGAGACGGGGGATCTGAGGCGGCTGATCGTGGTGGTCACGGAGGAGTCGGGGGGTGGGCTGATTCCCCTGCCCGGGGTGGAGGAGAAGCGGGTGGAGAACATCGACGCGGGCGCCGTGAAGGCGGTGGGTGACATCGTGATCGTGGAGCGACCCGGGCGCTCGAGGGAGCGGGAGACGACGGAGGTGGAGGAGGTCGAGGAGTAGTTGCCGGTCGTGTTCATCGAGCACGCGGACCGGTGGTCCCCGTGGCTGGACCTGGAGTACACGGAGTCCTACCGGGTGGCCCGGCGGTACGGGTGGGAGCTCACGGTCACGGGCGCCGACCCGGAGGTCCTGGTCAAGTCCCGGTACCCGGCCCTCCCGTACTCGGGCTCGGACCTGCCGCTGCGGGGTGACCGGGTGATCGTGCTGGACCCGGACGCGGAGGAGCCGCTGACCCCGGACGAGGAGCCGGACGTGCTGGTGGTGGGCGGGATCCTGGGGGACCATCCGCGCCGGCGCCGGACCCGGAGGCTCATCACGCCGCGGTTTCGGGGGGCGGAGGCGCGGCACCTGGGCGAGTACCACTTCAGCATCGACGGCGCGGTTCGGGTCGCGCTGATGGTGCTGGAGGAGGGTGTGAGGGTAGAGGAGATCGAGGTGGTGGAGCGGCCGGAGGTGGAGCTGGGGCCCGGGCACTCGGTGCGGCTTCACTGCGATTACCCGGCGGAGGAGGGGCGCCCCCTCCTGCCGCCCGGTCTGGTGGAGTACCTGAGGGAGGGGATCGTGGAGTATGAGGAGGCTGAGCTTAGGGCTCGTGGGCGTGGGCGGGATCGGGTCGACGATCCTGACTGAGGCCGCGGAGGGGCGGTTGCGGGGTCGCGTGGTGCCGGTGGCCGTGTGCGATCGGAATCGGGAGCGGTTGGCGTGGGCGCGACGGCTCTTCCCGGACTGCGAGGTCACGACGAGGTTGGAGGAGGCGTTGGAGTGGGACTGCGACGTGCTCGTGGAGGCGGCCTCCGTGGAGGCGGCGGCGGAGCTGCTGCCGGGGGCGCTGGAGCGAACGGACGTGATCGTCCTCAGCGTGGGCGCCCTGGTGCTGGAGGAGGGACTGCTCGAGGAGTGCCTGGAGGCGTGCGAGCGGTCGGGTCATCGGCTGTTCGTCCCCTCCGGGGCGGTGGGCGGGTTGGACGTGCTCCGGGCGGTGGACGGCCGGGTGGAGGAGGTGGTGCTGACCACGGTCAAGCCCCCGGAGTCGCTGGACCGGGAGGTTGAGGACCGGGAGGTGGTGTTCGAGGGGTCCGTTCGGGAGGCCGTGCGTCGGTTTCCGAGGAACGTGAACGTGGCGGCCGCCGTCGCCCTGGCGGTGGGGGATCCGTCGCGGGTGCGGGTGCGGATCGTGTGCGATCCCGACGCGGACCGGAACACGCACGTCGTCGAGGTCCGCTCGGAGCTGGGTGAGTACCGGTTCGAGCTGCGGAACGCGGCCCTCCCGGAGAACCCGAGGACGAGCGCCCTGGCCGCGTACTCGACCGTCGCGCTCCTGGAGCGGTTGACCGAGGGGCTGCGGGTGGGGACTTGAAGCCCCCGGAGCCCCGGGACCTGGAGGTGTACTCCGGGCTGCGCGTCCCGCCCAACGCGCACCTGGTCCTGCGGGTGGACGGTCGGGCGTTCACGAACCTGACGCGCCGGCTGGGGATGGAGAAACCCTACGACCGTCGGTTCGCGGAGGCGATGGCCGAGACGGCGGTGCGCCTGATCCGGGACTCCGGCCTCGGCGTCACGCTCGTGTACGGGTTCTCCGACGAGCTCAACCTGCTGATCCCGCGCGATCGGATCCCGTTCTCCGGGCGGGTGGAGAAGCTCACCTCCGTCTCCGCCTCCTGCGCGGCCAGCTACCTGCAGGGCGCGCTGCGGGAGCACTTCGGTGAGCGGGTGTTCGCGGAGACGATCTCCTTCGACTCCCGGTGCGTGGTGCTCACGGAGGAGGACGTGGTCCGGTACTTCAAGTGGAGGCAGGATGAGGCCTGGCGGAACCACCTGAACTCGTACGCGTACTGGGCGCTCAGGAGGAAGGGGCTCTCGCCGAGGGAGGCCGCGGAGCGGCTCCGCGGGATGAAGGCGCACGACGTGCACGAGCTCCTCTTCCGGGAGTTCGGGATCAACCTGGGCCGGACCCCGGTGTGGCAGCGGCGCGGGTTCCTGGCGTACCGGGTGAGGGTGCGGGAGGACGGGGTGGAGCGGTGCCGGGTGACCCGGGATTGGGCGCCGCCGCGGTTCCACGAGGGGGCGGGGCGACGAATTTTACGCTCGTGCCTCCGGAGGGGGTTCGTGGAGCTGGATCCGGCGCCCGGGGGGTGAGGGATCATGATCAACCTGCTGGTCCTGGGGGACGCGCACATCCCGGAGCGCGCGCAGGAGGTGCCGCACCCGCTGAAGGAGCGGATCGAGCGGCTGGCCCCGGTGGACGTGGTGATCTCACCCGGGGACTACACGTCGGAGGACGTGGTGGAGTGGATGGCCTCGCTGGGCGAGAAGGCGCTCCTGGTGACGGGGAACTGCGACTTCGGCCTCCCGCTCCCGAACCGGGTGACGGAGGAGCTGGAGGGGCTGAAGGTGGTGGTGGATCACGGGAGCGGGGTACACCCGCGCGGGGACCCGGACCAGCTGGCCTCGATCGCGGAGGAGGAGGGCGCGGACGTGATCTTCACGGGCCACACGCACCGGCCCGAGTTCCGCGAGCACCGAGGGAAGCTGATCGTGAACCCGGGCAGCCTCACGGGGGTGCGCTCGGGCGGCGGGGCGAGTCCGGGCCCCTCGTTCATGTACGGGACGATCGAGGACCGCAAGGTGTGGATGAAGCTCTACCTGCTGCGGGAGGGTGAGGTGGAGACGCGGGAGTTCGAGGCGGAGCTGTAGGGGCGGTCCCGTGACGAGGACCTACCTGGTCTTCGACGTCGGTCGGTACCGGAGGCTGGCGGAGGAGGTGGTGAGGGACGGGGACGTGGTCGTGGAGGTGGGGGCGGCGGCCGGGGATACCACGGTCCGGCTCGCGGAGCGGGCCGAGCTCGTGCTCGCGTTCGAGAAGTCCGAGGAGATGTACCGGAGGCTGGTCGATCGGGTCTCGAGCCTGGACAACGTCGTCCCGCTGCACGAGGACGGGTTCCGGCTGGGCGAGGTGCTGAGGCGCACGGACCGCGTCGACGCCGTGTTCATCGACGTGGGCGGGGGCGCCCAGCCCCGGCTCGCGCTCGCGCTCTGGGAGGCCTACTACGTCCGGTTCCGACCCCGGGTCATGGTCGTGCGCAACCGTCGGCTCTGTCGGCTGGTCCGGACCGTGGAGGAGGTGGAGGACGTGGGCGGCGATGAGGAGGTATAGCCGCCCCCGACGCGTGATGGGGAGGGCGCTCGGGGCCGAGCCCGCGGGAAGACCGGGGATGGGGAGGTAGGACCCCGCTGAGTGGTGATGAGGACCGTTCCGACCGACCTACAGCGCCTCCTTAACCCGCTCCGCCAGCTCCCGGAAGGCCTCGGCGGCCCGCGAGTCCGGGGCCGCGAGCACCATCGGCTTGCCCTCCTCCTCCGACCTCAGCTTCGCCTCCGGGTCCAGCGGAATCCGGGCCAGCACCTCCACGCCCAGCCGCTCCGCCAGCTTCTCCGAGTGATCCTCGGCGAAGTACTCGATCGTCGCGCCGCACTCCGGGCAGATGATCCCGTGCATGTTGCTGACCAGGCCCAGCAGGTTGCCCTCCATGCGCCGCACGGCCTCGCCCGCCTTGACCACGTCCGCGCGCGCCAGCGACTCCGGGCTCGTCACCAGCAGCACGTTCCGGGCCCGCTCCGGCAGCATCTCCAGCCCGGTCATGATCTCGTCGCCGGTCCCCGGCGGCATGTCGACGATCAGGTAGTCCAGGTCCCCCCACTGCGTCTTCACCAGCACCTCCCGGACGAACCCGGACTTGCGCGGCCCGCGCCAGAGCACCGGCAGGTCCCGGTCCTCCAGCATCGTGCCGATCGAGACCACCCGCACGTCGTGGTACCCCTTCACCGGGAACAGTCCCGCGGGGGACGCCTTCGGGGGCTCGTCCACCCCCAGCTGCTCCGGGACGTTCGGACCGTGGATGTCCAGGTCCAGCACGCCCACGTCCCCGTCCTCGGCCAGGCAGAGCGCCAGGTTCACCGTCACCGTGGTCTTACCGACGCCCCCCTTACCGCTCATCACGATCAGCACGTGCTCCACGTTCTCCAGGCGCCTCTCGATCTCCTCCTTCTCCCGCTCGATCCGCTTCCTGATCTCCTCGGGGCTCGGATGGTGCGGGTGCCTGCCCTCCTCCTTCCCCTCCTCGGCCCGCTCGGTCAACGAGAGACCCCCGTTAGGAGGACCTAACCCGGGTGCCCGGGGCTCGGGGATTTAACCTGCTCGGAGGCGCCTACCCACCGTCGACCGGCCGATAAGGACCAACCTCCGGTAACCCAGCCGGCGCGCCCACGGCCCGCACTCCGGGACCCGGACCCGGCCGAACGTCCACGACTTGACCAAGTCCCCCAGCGCCCCGCCCGTCAGCACGTCCCAGACCGCGTCCATGAACGACGGGTCGCGGATCCCCAGCTCCCGCTCCAGGTACTCGCGGAGCCTCGGCTCCATCCGGTACCGGTACCACGCCCCGGCGAGCGTGAACGCGGCCAGGAAGGCGAGCGCGCCGAGCGAGTCCCCGCGCGTCGCCGCCAGCAGCCCGGCCACGGCGAGCGCCGCGTTCCCACCGTCCCCGAGCATCGCCCGACCGCGCAGGTCGAGCGCCACGTAAGGGGCGAGCGCCGCCCAGAGCACCGCCAGGGCGACCGGGTCCGCGGTGCCCAGCGGCACGCACGAGAGCGTGGCCACCGCGAGCGCGAAGGTGAACGCCCGGGGCTGCGTGTCCACGATGTTGGCGGGCTGGGGCAGGAACCCGGCCACCAGCCCGGTGATCGGCCCGTACCGGTCCCAGCACCACGCCAGCGTCGCCAGCATGGCCAGGCCGCGCGAGAGATGACCGACCTCCACGCCCAGCCGGGTGGGCCGGCGGCCCAGCGCGTCGTCCACGAAGCCCAGAAGGGCCAGGGTGAGCGCGGGCACGGCGCCGACCGGGGACAGGAGGGCGTATACGAGGGCGGGCACGATCCCGACGCCGCGGGGCGTGCCCCCGCGCACGGGCTCGTACAGCGGCCCGTCCACCCACCGGAACAGTCGGGCGGCGGCGAGCGTACCGGCGGTGGAGAGGAGCAGGGCTAGCACGGCCCGGTGCACCCGGACCACCCCGAGGCGAGCCGAGACAGGACCTCCGGAAGCTCCTCCACCCGCTCCGGACCCACGATCACCTCGCAGTCGGCCCTGGCGGCCACCTCCCAGGTCGTGACCCCGTCGATGAACGAACCCAGCTCGACGGCGATCCGGGGCACGACCGCGACGTCCACGTCCACCCCCTGGAGCGCCCGGATGACGTCACGGCCGGTGAGCAGGCCGGCGCAGCGGATGTTCCCGCCGAAGTACCGGTTGCGCACGATCACGGGCTCGAGCGCCCGGTCCCCCAGCTCGGCGTTGACCCGCTCGCAGAGCTCTCGGATCACGGGGCCGAAGGCCTCGCCCGTGACGAGCCCCACGCGCATCTCCAGCCCTTCCAGGGCCCGGGCGCACCGCCTCGCCACCGGGTCGAGCCTCGGGCGGAACCGCTCCGCCGGGAGCAGGCTGTCGCAGGGGACCACGTCCAGGTCGAGCTCCCGGTCCAGCCGTCGACAAACCCGCCACGCCCACCGCTCCTCGTCCGGGGTGAGCGGCCGCAGGCCGCCCCGGTGGTACCGGGTCAGTCCGACGGGGATGACCACGCACTTGCGCAGTCCCCAGTCATCTAGGTCCCGGAGGATTCGGGGCAGGCTGCGCAGGTTGTGGCCGGGCACGAGCACTACGTTGGCGACGGTGTCGACCTCTCTGGCCGCGCGCCGGACGAGCTCCAGCACCCGCTCCGCCCGGGGTACCGGCTCGCGGGTCAGGGAGGCCCGCTCCGCGGGGTCGGTGGACAGCAGGTGGAAGTCCAGCTGGTCCAGGTGCCGCAGGAGCGCCTTCAGCCGGCGCTCGGTGAGCCCCTTGCCCGAGGTGATCAGCTTGAGGGGTAGCGGCTCCCGGGACGCCACGAGCTCGCGCGCCCTGCGCAGCACCTCCTCCAGCCGCGGGTGGTTCACGAGGTCGGAGGGGTACAGGGAGAGCTCGTTGATCACGAGCCGCTCGCGCGCGTCAGGTGGGAGTTGGGTCGCGTAACAGTGCCGGCAGGTGGGGCGGCAGGGCGGCGTGGGATCGTCAGGCGGCCCATGGGACTCGATCAGCCAGGTGAGCTCCCCGTCGTAGTCCAGGTGTCGGGTGACCCACTCCGCGCCCACTACAGCTCCTCCCTTCGCACGCGTTCTCGCAGCGTTTGGATCCGCTCGAGGACGGCGTGGAGGTATTGGCAGGCGAGTCGGGGTGAGGGATCGGGGTCCGAGCGGCTCGGCCACGGGCAGCGGGGAAGGCGCAGGTTCTCCGGAGCCTCCCGCTCGATCAGTTGCTCCGCCTTGAGCGCGGCTCGCTCCCACTCGAGCAGCGGCATGACGGCGGGCGGGGCCTCGTAGAGGAGCAGGTACGCGGCGCTCCGGATCTCACCCTCGGGCAGCTCGGCGTACGCGGACTCGTGTACGTAATGATCGATGAGGTTGAGTGGGGCGCCGGACACCAGCTTCAGCGCGTAGGTGAGCGCGTGGATGGCGAGCTCGGCGGAGCTGGCCCGTCGGGACGACCGCAGCCGGGGGTCGTGAAGCCGGACGTAGAAGGCGCGGATCCGTACGGTGAGGTCGCCGGACTCCAGCAGGATGGGCTGGTCGGGCACGTCCGGGGGCGGGACGAGGACCGTGTCCGTCCAGCGGATCTTCACGTGGCCCAGCCCGCACCCCTCGGGATCCTCCCCCTCCCTGGCCTCGGCCTCGATCTCGATCCGGGGGTACGGCCACCAGC
Source organism: Methanobacteriota archaeon (assembly GCA_027064305.1). Taxonomy (GTDB): domain Archaea; phylum JAADCQ01; class Methanopyri; order Methanopyrales; family Methanopyraceae; genus Methanopyrus. The sequence continues at coordinate 8,912 of JAMOPY010000032.1, read as the reverse complement.
CCTCGTCGATGAGCTGGCGGACCGAGGGGTCGTACTCCTCCGCCGGTAGGGCCGGGATCGTCCGGCGCTCCTCGTCGGGAGGTCCCACCACGATCCACACGTCTCCCCGGTACCGGAAGGCGCACCCGGGCGCCCAGGAGCGGGGCACGTCCTCCGGGTCCAGCTGGTCCTTCAGGAGCCTGCGCGGGTCGTCCGCGCGCACGACCCGGTAGACCTCCTTCTCCCCGTAGAAAGACCGCGATGGGTTCTTGTCGGGGGGCGCGGACGTAGGGGAGCGGTGGTCGGCCAGGATCCGCTCGACCTGTCCCTCCAGGTACGCCCGGCGGAACCGGGTGGGGGAGGAGGTGACGAACCGCGTCCACGGGTCGGCCGGGAAGATCAGGGACTCGGCCGGCTGGCCCCTTCGCCCGGCGCGCCCCTCCCGCTGCCAGAAGTCGGAGACCTTCTCGGGCAGCCCGTAGTGGATCACCCGGGAGACGGAGCCGATGTCGATGCCCACCTCCAGGGTCTTCACGGTGAGCATGACGGGCACGTGGCTCTTGAAGGCGCGCTCCGACCGCCACCGCTCCTCCCTGGGCAGGGCCCCGTGGTGGATCGTGACCCGGTCCTCCAGCCCGAAGCGGCGCCGCAGGACCTGGTACGTGTGCTCCACCTGGGCGCGGGAGCGCAGGAAAACGAGGGTCTTCTCCCCCCGCTCGGCGCACTCGGCGACCTCCCGGATGAGATCCTTCAGCGAGCCCGAGTCGAGGGCCCGGAAGGTCCGGGGGGGCCATCTTGCCGCGGCCGCGGACGTGCGCGCAGGGGACCCCGGTGGCCCGCTCCACCTCGCGGCAGAAGCGGTCCGGGTGGCCCACGGTGCCGGACATGAAGAGGTGGCGCCGGTCCCGGAGGGCCCGGACGATGCCCAGGAGGAGGTTGGCCTGGCGCGGGTCGTAGAAGTGGACCTCGTCCCAGACCACGCAGGCGGCGCGGTCCTTGAGGAACCGCCAGAAGTCCAGGCCCTCCTGGGCGTGCACCCAGATCATCTGCGGGTTGGTGAGCACGAGCTCGGCGTCGTCGATGCGGGAGCGCCAGCCCGGGTGGTCGCCGTCGGCGATCACGACGTGGAACCCGTACTCGATCATGCGCTCGGCCTGGTCCCGGGCGAGGGCCTTGGTGGGGTACACGAACACGGCGGGCTTGAGCCCCAGGTGCTCCACGGCCGCCAGGGCCGCCTCGGTCTTGCCGGCCCCCATCCCGGCGGTCAGCAGCACGTTCGCCTCCCGCAGCCGCTCGACCGTCTCGACCTGGTGGGTGTAGGCGGGCGCGTCGGGCAGCCGGGGGGAGAACTCCGAGAGCTCGACGTCGGCGCGCTCGGGACGCTCACCCTCCCAGCTCAGCCGCCAGCGCTCCCCCTCGCTCATGGGAGCACCCCGGGGGGATCCGGTTGCGCGGGCGGCTGCACGTGGTCGTGCGGGCCCGGAAGGATGCGTCGGCCGTGGAGTCGGCGCTGGAGCGGTACTACCCGGACTGGGAGTGGGTCGTGGACACGGTGCGGGGGGAGCGGGACTTCTCCTGGATCGTGGGGACCTGCCGGGGGATTTTCGAGGAGTCAAATGCGTTGTGGAAGGTGCTGCTGCTGGGTCGGAGGACGTACCCGGACCGGGCCCGGTCCCGGGCGATGCTGGTGGACGACTGGGCGATCGTGAACGTGGGGAAGGCGGAGGTTCGGAACGCGCGGCTGGTGGAGATTGTGGACGCGATCGAGCTGGGCCGGGCGGTCCCGCGGCTCAGCGTGGCGTTCCGCGGCGTGCCGGAGCTGCGGTCGGGGCGGCCGGTGGTGGAGGACCAGGACGCGGACCTGTTCCTGCGGTGGGGCCGGTTCGCGGAGTCGGTGCGGGAGGTGACGGGGGTGGAGCTGGAACCGGGGGCGTACCTCTCGGTGCGCCGGCCCGGCAACCCGCCCGAGGAGGTGCTCTACGACGGTTCGGGACGGCCGGTACTGCGGCTGGTGACCCCGGACGAGGGGGAGCCGGAGGCGGGTCGGCTGGGCGAGGGGGAGCCGTTCGACTTGGACGAGTTCGTGCGGGTGAACGAGGGGGTGTTGAGGGAGCGGTTCGAGGAGTCGCTGGAGTTCCTGAGGGAGCACGTGGAGGGGTTCTCGGAGGTGGTCGTGCCGGTCAGCGGCGGGAAGGACAGCGCGTGCTGCCTGGCGCTGGGTCGGGAGGTGGCGGACGAGCTGGGGCTGGATCTGGTCGCGGTGTACGTGGACACGGGGTTCGACCTGGGTCGGGAGGTGGTGGAGGAGTTGGAGGACGCGCTGGGCGTGGAGGTCGAGCGCGTGGACGTTTCGGACGCGTTCCGTCGGGGGTTGAGGAGGAAGCGGCCCACTCCGGAGGATCGGTGGTGCACGGGGGTGAAGGTGGCCGGGATCCGGAGGGTGGTGAGCGGGCTGGAGGATCCGGTGCTGGTGGTGGGGGATCGGGACGCGGAGAGTAGGAGGAGGCGGCTGAGGCCCCCGGTGCACGAGAATCGGATGCTGGAGGTGCCGGAGGTGAACCCGTTGAAGTGGTGGAGCGGGGCGGAGGTGCTGGGGACGCTGTTCCGGCTGGGGCTGCCGGTGAGCGGGCTGTACGAGCGGGGGTTCTACCGGTTGGGGTGCTCGGTGTGCCCGTCGCTGACCTCGTGGGAGCGGGCGCTGCTGGGCGGCGGAACGTTACGGGATGATTAACGATTGGCCCGGGGCGGTCACCCGGGCCCTACTTCATGATGATCTCGACGTGCACCTCCTCGGGGATGTGGATCCGCATCAGGCGTCGGATGGTGCGCTCGTCGCCTCGGATGTCAATCAGCCGCTTGTGGATGCGCATCTCCCACTTGTCCCAGGTGGCCTTGCCCTCGCCGTCCGGGGAGCGGCGCGTGGGCACGATCAGGCGCTTCGTCGGCAGCGGGATGGGCCCCGACATGTGGGCGCCGGTCTCCTCGACCACCTTCTTGATGCGCTCGCACACCTCCTCGAGTTTGCGGTGGTCGGTGCTGGAGAGCTTGAGCCGGACCTCCTGGGCCATGGGGGCTCACCCGGGAAGAAGTGTGGGAGGGGCGTGGGGCGGGCTACTCCTCCTTCTCGATCTTGACGCACATGCCCGCCGCCACGGTCTGGCCCATGTCTCGGATGGCGAACCGGCCCAGCTGCGGGATCTCGCTGACCTCCTCGATGACCATCGGCTTGGTGGGCCGGATGCGGACGCGGGCGGCCTCTCCGGTCTTCAGGAAGTCCGGGTTCTCCTCGATGACCTCACCGGTGGCCGGGTCGATCTTCTCGATCAGCTCCTCGAACTTGCAGGCGACCTGGGCGGTGTGGCAGTGGAACACCGGCGTGTAGCCGACGGAGATCGCGCTCGGGTGCTGCAGCACGACGATCTGGGCGATGAACGTGTCGTCCGGGGTGACCACGGTCGCCGGCTCGTCCGGGTGGCAGGCGACGTCGCCGCGGCTGATGTCGTTCTTGCCGACGCCCTTCACGTTGAAGCCGATGTTGTCGCCCGGCTCGGCGCGCTCGATCTCCTCGTGGTGCATCTCGATGCTTCGGACCTCGCCCTCACCCTTGCGCCCGCCGGTGGCCGTGTACACGGGCTCGAACCGGACGGTGTCGCCCACCTCCAGGACGCCGGTCTCGACGCGGCCCACGGGCACGGTACCGACTCCGGTGATGGAGTACACGTCCTGGATCGGGATGCGCAGCGGCTTGTCGACCGGCTTCTCGGGCGGCTTCAGCTGGTCCAGGGCCTCGAGGATCGTCGGGCCGTCGTACCAGGGCATGTTGTCGCTTCTCTCAACGACGTTGTCGCCCTTGAAGGCGCTGATGGGGATGAACGGGATCTCGTCCACGTTGTAGCCGATGGTCTTCAGGAGCTCGGCCACCTCCTGCTTGACCTCCTCGTAGCGGTCCTGGTCGTAGTCCACGAGGTCCATCTTGTTGATCGCGACGATCAGCTGGTCGATGCCCATGGTCTTGGCCAGGAAGGCGTGCTCCTTGGTCTGCGGCATCACGCCGTCGTCGGCGGCGACGACGAGGATGGCGGCGTCGGCCTGGCTGGCGCCGGTGATCATGTTCTTAACGAAGTCGCGGTGGCCCGGGCAGTCCACGATCGTGAACTCGTAGTTGTCGGTCTCGAACTTGGTGTGGGCCAGGTCGATGGTCACGCCGCGCTCCCGCTCCTCCTCCAGCGTGTCCATGACCACGCGGAACTTGTCCTCTCCCTCGCCCAGGTCCTTGTCGTCGATCACGCCGGTGTCGTACAGGAGTCGGCCCACCAGGGTGGACTTACCGTGGTCCACGTGCCCGATGAAGGCGAGGTTGATGTGCTCCTTCTCGGACATGGAATCCTCCCCCTCGCTCCGGTGCTTTCGGGCGGGCCGGAGTCGCCTATTTTATAATGTTGTCGGGGTGGAACGGGTCAGTCCTCCAGGGATACGGGCTCGTTCCGCTCGACGGACTCGAGCGCGGCGATCGCGGTGCGGAGCACCTTGAGCCCGGTCGTCCCGTCCACTACGGGCTCCCGGTCCTCGAGGATGGCCTCGGCGAAGTCCCGGAGCTCGATCTTCAGCGGCTCCTCGCGCTCGATGTTGAACACCTTGACCCCCTCCTCGTCCATCATCCGGAGCTCCTGGTCGATGTACTGGACCTCGAGGATGGCCTCCCGGCCCGTGACCTCCAGCCGGCGCTCCTTGTACGGGGTCAGCCAGTTCACCTCGATGAGCCCGGTCGGGTCGCCCTCGAACTTGAGCATGATCTCCGCGTAGTCCTCCCGGGTGCGGACGATCGCCGAGCCGGCGGCCGCGTACACCTCGACCACGTCGGACTCGGTGAGGTACATCATGACGTCGATGTCGTGCACGGCGAGGTCCACGATCACGCCCACGTCCCGGATCCTCGGTGGGTAGGGGCCGACCCGCTTGGCGGACATGACGACGATGTCGCCCACGTCCCCGCGGGAGATGACCTCCTTGGCCTTGATCACGCTGGGGTTGAACCGCTCGATGTGGCCGACGGCGAGCTTCAGCCCGTGCTCCTCCGCGGCCTCGATGATGCGGAGGGCGTTCTCGACCGTGTCGGCGATGGGCTTCTCCACGAGGACGTGGACGCCGGCCTCCAGGGCGTCGACGGCGACGTCCGCGTGGTACTTGGTGGGCACGCAGACGCTCACGCCGTCCAGCTCCTCCTCCCGCAGCATCTTCTCGTGGTCCGTGTACCAGTTGGCCCCGTACCGGCGGGCGATCTCCCGGGCGCGTTCCTCGTTCACGTCGCACACGGCCACCAGCTCCGTCTCCTCCAGCTCGTGGTACACCCGCGCGTGGTTGCTGCCCATCATCCCGACGCCGATCACGCCCATCCGGGCGGTCAACGGGAGTCCCCCTGAGAACGGGGACGCTCACCCGCGCGAAGGCTGTGAATAGGGTGTCGGGCGATCGTTATGAAAATCATAACGATTGGCGACGGGCGTGAGGCCCCCATCCCCCGCCCCCTGGGCGTTTCGCCCTTCGGGGGCGGGGTCATCGGGGGACGGGACCGTGAGTCCGGCTCACGGTCCCTACTCCTCCTCTTCCTCCTCGCCCAGCGCCTCCTCGAGCAGCGCCTCGATCTGCGGCATCAGCTGCTCGTCGCGGTAGTACCGCAGCTGCATGGCGCCGCTCGGGCACGCCGCGGCGCACTGCCCGCAGCCCTCGCAGGAGACCTCCTCGACCTCGGCGACCCGCCGGCCGTCCTTCTCCACCATCTCGATCGCGTTGAACGGGCACACCTGCGCGCACGCGCCGCAGCCGCCGCAGATCTCCTCGTCGACGGTGGCCGTGATCAGCTCCAGCTCGACCTTACCCTGCGACATCGGGATGCTGGCCTCGCTGGCGGCACCCTTCGCCTGGGCCACCGTGTCCGGGATGTCCTTCGGACCCTGCGCCACGCCGGCGATCTGGACGCCGCGGACCTTCGTGCTGACCGGCTCCAGCTTCGGGTGCAGCTCCTTGAAGAACCCGTCCGGCGACCGGTCGATGCCCAGCATGTCGGCGAGCTTGCTGTACGTCTCCTCCGGCGCGACCAGCGCGCAGCCGAGGACGACCAGGTCCGCCTCGATCTCCAGCGGCTCGCCGGTGAGCGTGTCCTCGACGCGCACGATGAGGTTCTTGGTCTCCGGGTCCTCGATGATCTCCGCCGGCCGCCCGCGGATGAACCGCACGCCGAACTGCTTCTGCGCTCGCTCGTAGTACTCCTCGTAGCCCTTACCGAACGCCCGCACGTCCATGTAGCAGCAGTAGACCTCCGCGTCCGGGTCGTGCTGCTTGATCAGCTGCGCGTTCTTGAGGATGAACATGCAGCAGATCCGGCTGCAGTACGGGTGCCCCTTCTCCTCCTTGCCCGGGCACCGCGAGCCCACGCAGTGGATGAACACGATCCGCTTCGGCTCCTTGCCGTCGCTCGGCCGGATCACGTGACCCTCCGTCGGGCCCGCCGGGTTCAGCATCCGCTCGAGCTCCAGCGTGGTGATTACGTTGTCGTACCGGCCGTAGCCGTACTCCTCGAGCACGCTCGGGTCGAACTCCTCGTAGCCCGTGGCGACGATGATCGTGCCCACCTTGAGCCGGATCTCCTCCGGCTCCTGGTCGAAGTCGATCGCCGGCGGGTCCTGCGGGCACGCCTCCTCGCACAGCCGGCACTCGATGCAGTGCTCCCGATCGATCGTGTACACCAGCGGCATCGCCTGCGGGAACGGCACGTAGATCGCCTTCCGGGTGCCGACCCCATGATCGAACTCGTTGGGCACCTCGATCGGGCAGACCTCCGCGCAGACGCCGCAGCCCGTGCACGCGTCCTCGTCCACGTACCGCGGCTTCTTCTCGATGGTGACCTCGAAGTTGCCGATGTGACCGTCGATGTCCTTGACCTCCGCGTAGGTGATCAGCTCGATGTTCGGGTGGTTGCCCACCTGCACCATCTTCGGCGCCAGGATTCACATGGCGCAGTCGTCCGTCGGGAACGTCTTCGCCAGCTTCGCCATGTTACCGCCGATCGACGGCTCCTTCTCGACCAGGTACACCTTGAAGCCCTGGTCCGCCAGGTCCAGCGCCGCCTGGATGCCCGCGATACCGCCGCCGATGATGAGCACGCTATCCTCGACCTCGACCTCCTTGATGGGCACGTCCTCCAGCCTGCGCGCCCGCTCGACCCCGGCGCGGATCAGCGCCTTCGCCTTCTCCGTGGCCTCCTCCGGATCGTCCAGGTGCACGAACGAGCACTGCTCCCGGATGTTGACCATCTCCATGTAGTACGGGGACAGTCCCGCCTCCTTGACGCAGTTCCGGAACGTGTTCTCGTGGATCTTCGGCGTGCACGCGGCCACCACGACGCGGTCCAGGTCGTACTCCTCGATGGCCTCCTTGATGATGTTCTGACCCGGGTCCGAGCAGAAGAACGGGTACTCGTCGACGTACACCACGCCGGGCAGCTGCTTGGCGTACTCCACGACCTCGTCGATGTCCACGACGCCCTTGATGTTCACGCCGCAGTGGCACACGAACACGCCGATCCTGACGTCGTCCTTGTCGCCCACCGGTTTTCACCCCCTTTCCCGTTGTAGGGGGTTCACCACCTCGCCGTCCGGACCCCGCTCACGGGCGCCGGAACTTAAAAGGGGATCATTGAGGGCGTTGAAACGGGGAGGGAAGGGCCCTTAAAGGGTCGGAACGGCCGCCGCCGTCAGCACGTAGACCCAGGTGGCCAGGTACTTGGCCAGGCTGTTCAGCGCGCTGTTCAGCTCGCTCTCGGCCTCCCTGTACGCGTTCTCCTCCCGCTCGCTGGTGGAGTGCTTCTCCCTGTCCTCGATCATGTCGAAGAGTCGCTTTACGGGATCCAGCTCCTTGAGGGCGTCCTTGATGGCCTCCTGGGTGGCGGCCCCGGCCACTGATATCAGGTTCACGAGGCTGACGTTCGGCCGGATCACCTTGAGCAGCTCCAGGTGGAACTGAACGAGAGGCCGGTTGATCTGCTGGATCAGCCGCTGCTGGACGACGGCCTTGATCGCCGGCAGGACGATCAGCGCCGCGAACCCCGTGGGACCGATGGGCTCACGCAGGGCCTGGCCTTGCAGGAGGTCCAGCGCGGCGTTCATCGCGTGCTTAATCGCGTCGATGAGGTCGGACGACATCTGCTGGGCGATGCTCAGGTACTGCGTGGTGTCCCCGGCTCCCTGACCGGGCGACGTCGGCTGGTCCGACGGGTCCAACCGGTAGGCCTCGCCGGACCGGTCGCCCGCCGAGAGGGTAACGCTCGAGTCGTAACCGACGCCGGGCCCGCCCGCGGCGCGCGCGGTCATCGCGCCGTTCGTCGCGCGCTCGGTGATCCCTGGGGACGGCGTTGCGACCTCGGTCACCCGTTCCTGACTGTCGTCGACGGCGGTTGGGTGCGCAGTCGGAGCCTGCGTCGGCGCCTGGACCTGCGGCAGGGTGCTCATCGGGTGGCCGGTCGCCGTCCCCGCCGTCGCTCCGGAGATGAGAACGAGCAGGGCGAGGATCATCGGGCTCATACCCGGAGCCCTGGGTGGTGGGATTCACGATACCGTTTTAAAATTCTCTCAATGGTGGAGCGCGGGGTGAGGGGGTTGGTGAACCGCCCGGCCCGGATTTACCGGGAGTGGAAGGGCCCGGCGTACACGCGGAAGGAGTACATTAAGGGAGTGCCGGACCCGAAGATCCGGCAGTTCGACATGGGTGACCCGTCGAAGGACTTCGACCTGGAGATGTCCCTGGTCGCGAAGGAGCGGGCGCAGGTGACGCACAACGCGCTGGAGGCGGCGCGCGTCGCGGCGAACCGGTACCTCACGAAGACCGTGGGCCGGGAGAACTACCACCTGAAGATCCGGGTGTACCCGCACCACGTGCTG
>JAMOPY010000031.1 GCA_027064305.1 Methanobacteriota archaeon | reverse complement strand
CGGGTCGGGTCAGGGTTCATCCTTTCCCCTGCCTGTGGTTGTGGTCGGTCGCCACCTGACGTCGGGAGCCGGGTCGCGCGCCGTTGGTGGTCAGGCCCCCTACGGAGCGGTTCCCACGAGGTGGGCGACCGGGCTCCTCCCCTTTCCAACGATGGATCGGAGATGTGGCCGGTCGGGGGCCGCGCCGACGTTGGGGCTTCGCTGGGATGTCGGGAGGCTTCCCCTCAACTCCCTCCCCGGAGCGCCCGGCGACTCGTCGCACGCGAGGTAGGTGCCTCCCACCCGGGGACCCGCCGGGTCGGTCCCGTGTAGCCACGCTTTCCCCGGTGACCCTCGGTCGTATCGACCGCGTCGGTCTGGCGGTGACGGGGTAGCGTGGTGACCGGCCACGTCGCGGCGGTCGGAGCTGGGCCCGGGGAGGTGTGGCGCGGGTGAGCTTCCGGGAGGGAGGCCGGCTTCGTCGGTGGTCGTTACGGTATCCATAACGATTGAGGGTCGGGCGGGGCCGGGGTTGTTGATTACCGCGTGGGCGGTCACAGGTACCTCGGGGGTACCGGGCGGTAGCCGGCCCCCTATCGAGGGCTGAGAACACGCTCCGGAGCCCTCAGCCGGGGGAGGGGAGCGGGTTCCTGACCCATCCGCGGCCGGCTCACCGCCGTTCGGTGGGTGGTGGGCCGGGGTGGTTGTGAGGAAGTATAAGGATAGTTAGCGGGCGGTATCCCCGGGGACGCAAGCTTGTGGACCGCCGTCCTGTTTCCACCCTCCTCCCGACTGGAGGAGTGGTTGAGGGAGGCCAGCGTGGAGGTTGAGCGGCTGGGGATCGAGGCCATTGGCGGTGTTTTGGGGGTGCTGGAGGAGCTCGCCGAGGTCGAAAAGGGACGGGTCGTGGTCTGCCTCCGGGAGAAGGGTCACGGGACCGGGGTCCTGCGGGCGCTGCGGGATCTGGGCTTGGAGCGGGTGAAGAGGGTGGAGTTGGGTAGCGGTCCGGAGGCCGTGTTGGACGCGTCCGACGTGATCGTGAGGGCGGCGCGGGAGTCTGAGTGCCTGTGCGTGGACGTCTCGGGGGCCGGGCTGGAAATTCTGGGGATCCTAACCGGGATCGCGGTCTTGGAGGTGCCATCCCTGGGGGTTGAGGGGGAGCCCGGCCCCGGTTCGTGGCCTGGAGGCTCGAGGGTGATGCCCTCGTCGACGTGACGCGGTGCTTTGAGGCGGCGATGGCGCTGATCTGGGCGTCGATCTGCGCCTGGTACCCCTCGCACGCGGCGGTCAGGCGGGCCGTGAAGCTGGCGAGGTGCTCCGGGGTCGAGGACTACGAGAGGGACGTGAGGTGGCTCCGTGAGTACGCGAGCGCCCTGGCCCCGGCGGTGGCCGGTGAGGTGCTGGACAGGGCGAGGCCCGAGAGGGAGAGCCTGAGGGCGGTCCGGGATGCGCTCCGACGCGTCTTCGCGGTGGACTGACAGGCGGTTGCGCACGCCTCTGGGACGGCTGCGAAGCTTCCTGGACGGGTACGTGAGGGTGCGGGCTCGCCGTGGGGCGCTGGTGGGTGCGCTCAACTGCCTGAACGATGTCGCGGGATCACGCTCCCGCTGATGAGTCACTGAGGAGGTTTTTCAGGGAGCGACGCTGGGGGCCGCCTCCTCGCGCTCGATGCTGGCGGAGGCCGGCTGGGACCCCGGCGCGGCCCCACCCGTGATCGTTGTGGGATGCGTAACGATTCGGTGGAGGCGGGGGCGGCGCCTGCCGCCTCGTCGCACGCTGTCCAGAACGTGTCAGCGAGCTCATCGCATAAGTTGGTTGCGCGGGTCGGCGGGCGGCGTTGATCCGCAGGGAGGGCTTTAGAGGTCGGAAGCCGGTCGGGCCGGGTTGTCCCTTTGGTAAGGAATCCTAGCGGTATCCGAGCTGCCCATCGTTACGAGGATTATAACGTTCTCGGTGGTGGGGCCCGACTCGTCTCGGGGCCCTCGGTGGCGGCCTGGGTCATCATCGGTCAGTCGGCCGATTAGGTCCTCATCGGGCCGGGGTTCGGGTGTGTTCGGTCCAGGGGAGTTCGAAGGGTTCGATCTCGATCCCGACGCCGAGTCGTTCGGCCTTTTCGGCGACGTGGGCGCCGACGGCCACGTCCGCGAGGGCGATGCCGGTCGTGTCGAAGATCACGAGGTCGTCGTTCACCTCGGTCTCTCCGCGGACGATCTCGGCGAGCTCGATGAGGTCGTCCTTGTCGAGGCGGCCGTCCCGTACGAGGTCGCTGACCTCGCCGGCCTCGGCGCACTGGTCGCGGTCGTCGACGACGATGGTCGCGTTGAGGAGGAGGCGGTCGTCGAGCTCGCGCTTCTCGGGGGCGTCGGCGCCGACGGCGTTGATCAGGCATCGTTCGGGGACGTCGTCGGGGTTGAGGACGATCTCCCGGCCGGGGGTGCAGGTGATGATGACGTCGGCGCGGTCGAACGTGGGTTCGCTGAGCTCGGTCACGTCGAGCCCGAGCTCGCGCTCGGCCCAGCGGCGGAAGTCTCGGAGGGCCTTTTTCGAGGCGTCGTACGCCAGGACGCGCTCGATGGGGAAGACCTCGGCGTGGACGAGGGTCTGGTGGCGGCCCTGGACGCCGGTCCCGACGATCCCGAGGGTGCGGGGGTCGTCGGCGAGGTGTTTGGTGGCGACGGCGCAGACGGCGCCGGTGCGGAGGGCGGTGAGGGTGGTGGCGCCCAGGGCGCAGGTGGGTCGGCCGGTCTCGGGGTCGAGGAGGACGAGGACGGCCATGACGGCGGGGAGGCCGTGGCGCTCGGGGTTCCGCGGGTGCGAGTTGACGATCTTGACGCCGGCGGCGCCGAGGTCCGGGCAGTAGGCGGGCATGGTGCGGAAGTCGCCGTCGCCGAGGTCGATGAGGGTCTTGGCCGGCAGGACGCTCTCCGGCTTGCACCGGAACGCCTCCTCGACGACCTCCACGACCTCCCGGGGGTCGAGGAGCCGCTCGACCGCGTCCTCGGGGAGGAACCGCAAGTGGGAGGCCCCCGGGTCGGGGCTTAGGATCGGCGGGCGAGGGTCAGGAGGGCGAGTCCCAGCCCCGCGAGGAGGGCGGCGACGCCGACGGTCGCGGCGGGGACCCCGGTGCGGTACCGGCCGATGACGACCTCCCGGCCGGTCTCGGTGGCGGTTTCGGTGGACTCGGCGGTCCGGCGGTGGGTCTCGGCGGCCGGCTGACCGGCGGGGTGCTCGCGGACCCGGACGTAGACGTAGAGGGTGTCCCCGTCCACGACCCGGGCCACGCGGGCCCGAAACTCCCGCGGGAACCAGTCGGGCAGCGGGTCGGGCTTGGGGTACCGCCGCCACTCGGCGAGCCCGTGCTCGACGAGGAGCTCCGCGAGCGTCACGTCCTCGTCGTCCGGGTACACGTCCGCGATGATCCGCCGGTACTTACCGAGCCCGTAGGCCCGGCACCGTACCCAGCCGCCGGCCCGCCGGACCTGCTCCTCGACGAACCGCTTGGCCCGGAGGCCCAGCTCGCGCTCCCGCTCGTCCCGTGGGTGGAAGATCTCCGGCGCGTTCACCCGGGCGAGCCGGATCTTGACCGCCGGCCGCCCGTTGAGGTAGATCACCGGGACGCCCAGATCCTCGAGCTTCCGCAGCTGGTCCGGGGTGAGCGTCAGCTCGGGCGCGTCGGTCGGCGGGGCCGGCTCCGGCTCCTCCGGGTTCACCCAGGGCGGGGCGCTGTGGGAGGTCGTGGGGAGGGTGAGGACGACGATCGCGAGCGTCAGGGGGAGCGCCCACCTCACGCGCGCGACCCCCGGGGGAACGGTGAGGCGGCGGGAGTTAAGTGTTGGGAATGGGTCGCGCCCCGGCCTCGGGTGGGGGCGGCCCCCTTCTATTGTAATCGAAGGAGGGAGGGCCCAACGACGCCGAGGCGAGCCCGCCGGGCGACGACTCGGCGGGGCGGGTTCGGGCGGGCGCGGGATCGTGTGTGGGGGTCCTACCCCGGCCCCGGGTGTGGGCCGACCCTTCCTATTGTAATCACGAGGGATAGGGCGCGAAGGGCGGGAAGGTTGGGTGCGCCGGTGGGGTCCTACACCGGCGTTTTGGGGGCCTTCTTCACGGTGATTACAATGGGATGCGGGCGGAGGAGGATGCCCGACCCGGTGACCCGCGCCGGCCGGAGGGTGCCCGCTCCCACGGGCCCACCGGCAGGGGCGAGCCGCCGACCCGGTTGGGGTGGTCTCCAGCCCCACCCCAGTGGGCGCGGGTCGCGGTGACCGTCGTCGGGTCCATCCCGGCGGGACGTTTCGTGGGTGTCGACGGGTCGACCGCGGTGAGGAGGAGGGTCCCGCGGCCCCCGGTGCGGTACGGGTACTCGGTCGCGGGGTCGAGGGTCGTGACCGGGGTGCCGTGCGTCGGGACCGGGTGGTCACGCTGGGAGCCGGGGGTGCGGGATCCCGGCCTCCGGCGGGGGCGGCTCCCGTCCATTGTAATCGCAAGGGACCGTGGGCGTGCAGGGCGGTGAGAGAGGGTGCGCCTGAGATGGGCCGGCCCTTCTTTGGGTGATTACAATGGGAAGGCGGCGATGCCGTGGGGCGGGTCACTACGGGTGCCTCTATCGAGGTGTGAGGGTCCGGAGCCGATGGGGCGCGGGCCGTAGGCACCCACGTCCACGCCGTCATTGGGTGGTCTCGGGCGGGCGGTGGTGCGGTCGTTCGGGTCTTCTCCCCGGTGGTTACAATGGAAAGGGTCGGGTGGTGGCGCGAGGGTGGGTGCCGGGGGTTACGGGTGCCCGGGAGCGGCGTGTCGGTGGGGGCGGGATGGCGGAGGGTCAGGTGACCGGTGCTCGGCCCCGCGTCCGGGGCCCGTCGGGAGGCGGAACTTTTTTAAGCTCCGGGGTGATTACAATGGTGTGGGCGAGCCCGTGAGGGGGCCGGGGCCGTGACCTGGGAGGGCGTGCCCATCCCCCAAGACCCGGTCGAGCGTATCCGCGTCCTGCGCGTGCTCCGAGAGGTCTACCGTCGTGAGGTTAAGCCGGAGCTAAAGCCCACGTACCGGCGGATTGGCGGTCGGACCTACGGGCCGTACTACGTGGCCTACCTCAAGCGCGTGCGGAGCAAGGGGTTTGATCTGCCCCGAGTCTTCTACCTGGGGAAGGAGAACGAGAGCGTGAGCTTCGTGCGGTGGTTGGAGGAGCAATCCGAAGAGTTCGTGCTGCGGCTGGCCCGACTCGCGGTCCGGCACCTGCGGGCCGCCTTAGAGAAGCTGGTGGAGGAGGCTTCGAGTGGGGATGTTAGCCACAAGCGGGTGGCTCGGGTGCTCTCGTTGGCGTTCGAGCTTCAACCCTCGGGCTCGACCAGGCTCAAGAAATTGCTGGAGCGGGCGCCGGGGTTCGCTCGGTCCGTGCTGGGACCGTGGCCGGCGTGGTTCGCGGATCGGGTGCTTCGGAAACTCCTCTTGCATAAGACTCGGGATGGTGAGTGGGTGCGGGACGTGCTCTGGGAGCTCGAACGGTGGAAACTCAGGCATGGGGATTGAGACTTCGGGTCCCCGGGCGCCGGGGGAGTCGATCGATATTTAAGGAGTTATGAGTCTCCGGAGTGATGGGGGCCGGGGATGAGGGGCCGCGCGGCCGGCGCCGTGCTCCCGCTCCTGGTGCTGGTCGCGGTCGTGGTGGTCTCTCCGGCCCTCGGTGTCACCGTGCTCGTTCCCGACGTCGTGAGTCGGGCCGTTAAGTTGGAGAGGGAGGGGCTGGGTAGGGCGGTTCCGGTGGCCACGGTCGGGGTCGTTGAGCGGCTGGACGCGCTTCAGGGTGGGCCCGTTGACCGCGTGTTCGTGCTCGCCCCGGGTGCGTGCGAGTTCGTTCTCCTTGCCGGGCCGTTTCCGGGGGGCGGGTTCCGCGCGGTGGTCACCCCGGAGGAGGCTCTCGTCGAGTACCGGACGCCGCACGGGCTCGTTCGGCATCGGGTGGCCTTCGATCCCGGGCACGTGTACCTGGTGCTCCGCTTGCGCGGTCTTCGCGCCGTGCCCGTTGAGCCCGTGCGTGGGGGTCGCGAGCTCCCCGTGCTCCTCGTCCGCGGGGGTCGGTTGTACGAGCCCGTCACGTACTTCCCCTCTCCCGCCCTGGGGGACCTCGCCCGGCGGGTGACCACGCTCGCCCCGGTCGTCGACCTCGCGGGCGATTGGGACCTGCTCGTCCGGGTGGGGGTGGAGGGGGGAGACCGTCGCCTTCGACCTGGTGAGCTCGGATGGGTCGGGCGCGTACCGGGTCGTCTGCGACCTGCGCACGGGCGCCACCCGGCGCGAGTCCCTGCCGTCCGGGGAGGCTCGGAGGCTGCTTGACCTCGCCCGCGAGGATCTCGCCAGGCTCTCCGGGCTGAGGTCCGGTAGGCTCGGGGATGAGCCGGGCCTCTGGCTGGTGGTCTACGACGCCACCGAGGGTAGGATCCTGCTGGAGGTTGCGCACCCTTCCCCCGGGTTCCTCCGTCGGTGCAATTCCCGGCTGGCCGAGCTCGTGGAGCTGCTGCGGGAGTGCGGCGAGCGGGCGTTTCTCCGGTGGGAGTGCCTTCAGCTCTCCACCCGGGCTCAGGGGCTGGGGGATCTCCTCGAGAGGTCGGGGCTCGCGAGCGCGAGGGCGGTCCGGTGCCTCCTGCACCCGTGGCTCGTCCTGGGCTCGTACCTCCTTCACTCCTTGGGGATCTTGACGCTGGCGGTCCCGGCGCTCGCGTTCCTCGAGGCGGCCCGCGCTCAGGCGGGTCGCGAGAGTTCCGGGATCCTCCCCTCGCCCACGAAACTGGCCGAGATGGTCGGGCTCTCCAAGGCGGGGGCCCTGAAGTGGGTCGCCCTGGTGCCCGGGATCGTGTCCGGTGCGCTGGTCCTGGGCGCGACCCTCTGCTTCCTCTACCAGCTCGCCCAGTTCATGCTCCAGCTGTACCTCTCGTTCAACCCCTACGCGTGGCTCTACGACCTGGTCGTCAAGACCGCGCTGCGCGCCCTCGGAGTCTGGGAGTACTACCAGACGGGCGTCGAGCTCGCCGATCGGATCGTCGTGGAGCCGCTCAAGGAGGAGCTGATGAGGAGGTTCATCAACTGGATGTTCCTCGGGGGCCCCTCGACCCTCTGGCCCGGCGCGATCGGTACGATCGTGATCGGGGCCGGGTGGGGAATGGCGGAGGCGATGTATCGCCGCGAGCTCAGGCTGGAGCTCGGGCTCGGCGCGCTGCGCCGTCTCGACAGGGTGGCGCTGAGGATCGCGGTCAACGTCGTGGGCGCCCTGCTGCCGCCTCTCCCCGCCGCGGCCCTGCGCTCGCTGTGCCGGGCCGTGGAGGAGTTCGGGCCGGAGTTCTACCGGTACTGGCCGGGCGTGCTCGGGCCTGCTCTCCTCGCCTTGGGCTCCCTGGTGGAGCCTTGGGTCGGAAAGATCTTGCTATCCGCCATGGGCGCGGGCACCGGTTGGGTCGTCTAGGCCGCCCGGTCCCGCGGCCCGGACCGTTACGATCACCGTAACGTTCGCCCGGGCCGTTCCGGCCGGGTGCTCGGGACGCCGGACGTTCTCGCATACCGCGCGCTAGGGAACGCCGCGGTCTCGCTGGGCGTGTCCCGTCACCACCGTCCGAAATCCTCGACGTCGAAGCCTCGACGGCGGTCCCAGCGGCAGGGGTAGGGGCTGCCGTGCTGGGCCGCGACCTCGTGGCTGGGATCAGGACGTGGTCCTTCGGTGACCGGAGCGGCTGGGAGGGCACTCGAGGTGTCGCTAACGAGGTCGCGAGTACGTGCCCCGCGGTCCCCATTCACGGCCGTAACTGCGGTGGTACGCTCGCGGGTGCGGTGGCGGGGCCGCGGGGGTGGTGGCTACGGTCGCCTCGCGTACCTTTCGGGCGTTTGCGCCGTCGCGGACGGGCGGCCCCTAGGGGGTTAGAGCGGTTCTCCGGCCCGGGGTTGCTCGGGCTATCCGGACGCCCTGATGTCGGGCTCTCCGGGGTGGCTTCTCCGCATCGGTTACTCCGTTGAGGGCATGGGGACGGTGGCTAGGATGGCCCCCCGGTGGTGACGCTGGGGGTTGTCGTGGGACCCCGAGCCGGCCGGCGGAGGTTTCACGCTCGGATCGTGAGGAGTGATAGCCTCGTCCACGTGGGCCTTGGGAGGCGTGACAGCGCGGCGCCGGTGATCCATCTTCCCTCGAGGAGGAGGCGGCCGGTGCGGTGGTCTTCGTGGCGGATGGTGAGTCCGAGGAGGACGGCGCGTCTGGCGGTGCGCTCGAGCTCCTCGGGCGTTAGGCGCTCGTAGGCGAGGAGGGCGCGCAGGGTGAGCGCGTTTCGGGGTGGGGGCCAGCGGTGGGTGGTGGTCACTCGGTAGCGGGCTTTTGGGTAGGAGAGTTCGAGGACGCGCAGCCCGTGGTCGGGGGGTGGGTACCAGCGTCCGTCGTCGCCGTGCATCCAGCCGGTGGGGGTCCAGAGGCCGGTCACTTCGCGCGTTCCGTGGTCGTAGCGGAGGGTGGCTCGGAGGTGGGGTAGGCGGTCGTGGTTGGTGACGCGGAGGGCTTCCTGGTTCAGGCTTTCGGGTGTGTGGAGGAAGGGTTGGAGTAGGGTGGCGCGGGCGTGCCAGTACGTGCGTTCGAGGGTGGGGTTGGGGTGGAGTTGGTACAGTTCGGTGGGGTTGAGGAGGAGGGTGGTCCAGGTGATGGCGAGGGCGAGGGGTGGGAGGAGGGTGTCCCAGTGGTTGGAGGGGATGCGGGCGAGGGAGAGGCGGATGGAGCGCCATTCGCCGTTTTTTCGGTGCCAGGCGATGGGGACGCCCATGGTGGTGAGGGCGTCTTCGAGGCAGTGGAGGAGGGCGCCGAGGGGGAGGAGGGCGGCGTGGGGGTGGCCGGTCGTCCAGAGGGTGTGGGCGAGGGCGGCCCAGGGCCAGGGGCAGTGGAGGGGGCCGCGGTGTCGGAGTCGTTGGGTCAGGGCGTGGCGGAGGTTTCGGCGGGTGAGGAGTTCGAGTGGGTGGAGGAGGGAGGCGGCGAGGGAGTGGGGGTGGTCGAGGTCGGGGAGGATGGTGGCGAGGGCGGTGATGGTGGCGTGGTGGAGGCCGAGGGTGGGGGCGGTGAGGAGGTAGGTGAGGAGGATGTGGGTTCTGGCTCGCATGCGTTCACCCCAGTTTGGAGGCGGCGAGGCCGGCGAGTCCGAGGGTGGTGAGGACCCAGAAGTCGGCGGTGTTGTCGGTGGTCGCGCGGAGGATCATGAGGGCGAGGCCGGCGGTGGCGAGGGCGCGGAGGAGGGTTTGGGGGTCGCGGACGAGGGTGACGGTGTCTCCGTGGTCGAAGACGGCGTCCACGTGGGCGCCGGGGATCTCGGCGAGCTCGCGGGTTAGGTCGCGGTGGTCGGTGGGGAGGTGTCCGCGGTTGAGGATGAGGACGGGGACGTGTTCGGCGAGTCGTTGGAGGGCGCGGAGGGCGTGTTGGTTGAGTTGGAAGGCGTCGGAGGCTTGGAGGACGAGGGGTGCGTTGACGGTTTCCAGGTAGCGGTCCACGAGGTCGCGGTAGGTGGCGCGGCTGGAGCGTCCCAGCGCGTCGCGGAGGGCGTCGCTGAGGAGGTCGTGCTCGGGGAGTCCCTCGATGCGGGCGCTGGCGGTGTAGAGGCCCGGTTCGAGGCGGTTGAGGAGTTCGCGCAGTTCGGGCGGTAGTCGGTCGTGCACGGGGCCCGGCCGGGTGGGCCGGTCCCCGCGGGTTTTCGGGGCTCGGGTTCGGGCGCGGGGCGTTCCCTTCGTTCGGGTTGGAAACGCCCTCGTCGCGTGGGGAAGCGGTGGGGTTACGGCGCGAGGCGGCGCCATTCGGGGCCGGTCACGACCTCGATCCCGTCGTCGGTCTTCAGGTAGGCGGCGCACCCGCACCGGAGGTCGTGGTCCTCTTGGACGCGGCGTTCGATCAGCTCGCAGGTGCGTTGGAGGACGTCGCGGCGGGTGTCCGGGTCGAGGGTGCGGAGGAACTTGGCGACCATCGTGCCGGGGCCGCGTTGGGCGAGGCGTTGGGCGTCCTTGAGGTGGCCGGTCTCCACGAGGCGGGCGAGGAGGGACTCGTACCGGGCGTCGGCGACGCGGGCGTGGGTGTTGTACACGCCGGCGGCAAGCTTGAGGAGCTTGCCGGGCATGCCGAGGATGAGGACGCGGTCGAAGCGGCGGGTGCCGTCGTCGGTGGGGACGCCCTCCTTGAGGAGGGGGAGGGCGAGGTCGTAGCGGCCCTGGCAGTTGACCACGTCGGTCTCGGGGAGGCCGAGCTCCTCGGTGGCGACGCGGAGGGTGCGGTAGCCGGTGACGAGGCAGGGGACGTTCTCGACGTAGCGGAGGTCGTGGCGGATGGTGCCCTCGATCGCCTCCTCCGAGTTGGGGTCGACGAGGCCCTTGGTCCCCAGGATCGAGATCCCGCCGGTGATCCCGTGCCGGTGGGCCAGCGTCCGCTCGGCCAGCCTCTCGCCGTCCACCACGCTGATCGTGACGCGGAGTCCCGTCCCGTACCGCTCGATCAGGTAGGCCAGGTTCTCCCGGATCTGCGCCCGCGCCGCCTCGGAGATCGCCGGCCTCCCGTCCGGGAGCCGCCCGACGCCCGGGCCCGCCCGGACCTCGACGCGCGGTTCCTCGAGGGGTTCCGCGCGGGCGCGGATGCGGGCGCCGGCGGTCGCGTCCACGCGGTCGTCGTTCCCGGGCTTGCGGACCTCGGCGGTGGGCGGGTCCTCCTCGATCAGGCGCGCTCGAACGCCGATGATCGCGCCGATGGGGAGGCGGACGCGGACGGTGGATACCGCGCGCCCCTCGAGGAGGCGGATGGCGGCGGCCTTGGCGGCGGCGGTCGCGCAGGTGCCGGTGGTGGGACCGCGGCGGAGGACGCGGGCTCCCTCGGTGGTCACGAGGCCGGTGCGGATGAGGTAGCGGGCGGTGGGGAGGTCGACGCCCAGCTCCCGGCGGACGAGGTGGGGGTCGATGGGGATGCGGCGGATGGGGTCGCGCTCCACGCCGGCGTCACCTCCGTCGACGGATCGGCACGATCGGGATCAGCGGGGCCGGATGCGGCTCGGTGCCCGCGCTCGGTGGGCGGGGCGGGACCGCGCGCTCGCCCCGCTGTAGCGGGGCCGGGAAGGGTGGGACCTCGAGCACGAGGAGCACGGGCACGTACGGGAGCGAGAGCCGGGGTGGCTGGCCCGCGGGTTGGACACCCACGACCACCCCGTCCTCCCCGACCCGGAGGTAGAGGGAGATCCCCTCGATGTCGGCGAGCACCTCGCTGGACCCCCGGTCCGGGTTGAGGAGGATCCAGCGCCAGCGGTTCGCCTCCGGGTCGTACACGGCCGCGAACAGGACGCCCACGCGGTCGGTGCGCACCTTGTAGAAGGGGTTGATCGCCACCGGGATGGGCCAGGCGAGGCAGTGGAGTCCCTGGGGGCTTCGGTGCGTGGGTAGGTGGGCGGTGAGCTCGAGGGTACCCAGGGGCTCGCCGTGCCGCCCGTGCCCCTCGACGGGGAGGAGGAAGGTCAGCTGCCGCCAGCGGATCGGTTGGCGGTTCGGGAACAGGGCGTCGAGCGCGTCCAGGTACGGGGTGGAGCCGGAGTGGAGGACCGCGAACGTCCTCGCGAGTTGGTCGACGGTGCCCGGCCAGGTTACGGTCTGGATGAGCGCGGGCTGGACCTCGGTGGGCGCACCGTTCGCCGGGGTCCATCGGGCGCTCAGGAGCTCGGCGTCCTCGGGGAGGAGGACGTGGACGGTGGCCTGCGTGCGGCCCTGGAGGCCGTACCCTTCCAGCTTGACCGTGAGGTGGGCCTGGACGGTGTTCGGGTCGAGGGCTCGGAGCTCGGTGCGTTCGGTGAGGTGCACGGTGGTGACGGGGGTCCACGCGTCGGCGTGTGCGATCCCGGGCGCGGTGAGGAGCAGGAGCACGCCCAGGATCGCGTTCCGCATCCGGCCATCCCCCCGTCGTCGGATCGTCACTAAGGCTTAAGCCGGATCGTTTCCGACTACTTAAGCCGGGCTCGGTCCATCAACCCTTGGGGGTTCAGGAACGGTGTCGTACGTGACTTGCGGTGTGGGCGTGTCGGAGTCCGGGGACCCGGAGGAGGCGCTGGAGGAGGCGATGGAGTGGGGCTTGGAGTCGATCGACGCGGTGTTCTGCGTGTTCTCGCCGACGGCGAACGATCCGGACGAGGTGCGGCGGGAGCTCAAGCGGGCGATCCGGGCGCGGGTGCCCCTGGGGAAGCGGTTCCTGATGTTCGGGGTCTCGTCCTCGGGGGAGATCTCCACGGAGGGGTACCACGAGGGCTCGGTGGTCGTGATGGCGATGGAGCTGACCCGGCACGTGGCGCTGGGTCTGTCGATCCGGGAGGGTCTCTCGGAGGAGCCGGAGCGGGTGGGTCGGAGCGGGCTCACGGAGGCGGTGCGGAGCGTGGAGGCGAACCCGCTGGTCGCGCTCTCGGGGCTGGTGCGGGCGCAGGATCACATGGATCTGGCCCGGGCGGCGCCGGCGCACGTGATTCTGATGCCGGACGGGCTGTGCTGCCTGGAGAATCAGGAGGCGACGGCCGCCATGCTGCGCGGGGTGATGCAGGAGCTGGGCGGCCCGCTCCCGGTCATCCTCGGCGGGCTGACGGGTGACGACATGCGGCTCGAGCGGTGCTACGCGTTCGACGCCAAACGGGTGTACTCGGACGCGCTGGTCACGTGGGTGTGGTTCACGTCGGTGAAGTGCGGGCACGCGATCCACCACGGGTTCGAGCCCACGGGGCACCAGTTCCGGGTGACGAAGGTGGAGGGGACGCGGATCCTGGAGCTGGACGGGGAGCCGGCCCTGGAGGTCTACGCGGACGCGCTGGGGATGGAGCCGGAGGAGGTGACCACGGAGACCCTGTTCACCTACCCGTTCGGGATCCAGCTGCCCACGCCGCACGGGGAGTACGTGCTGCGGACGAGCGTGGAGACGGACCCGGCGGAGGGGTCGATCGTCGCGCTGAACAAGATCCCGGAGGGGGTGACCCTGGAGATCATGGAGCCGGGCGACCTGGAGGCCTCGTTCCGGGAGGCGGCGAAGAGCGCGATCCAGGCGGCGGGTAACCCCGAGGAGATCGCGGGCGTGATCGTGTTCAACTGCGTGGCCCGGCACGAGATCGTGAGCACGGATAGGGCCGTCAAGCTCCTGCGGAGCGAGATCGGCGAGGACGTGCCCATCATCGGGTTCAACTGCTACGGGGAGATCGGGAACACGGAGAGCGGCGCGCTGGCCCACCTCAACCAGACCGTCTCCCTCTTCGTCATCGGCAACGAGCTGCTGGGCCGGTAGCTAGAGCAGCTCGTCCACCCGCTCCAGCACCATCTCCAGGAACTCTACGTCGTTGAGCAGCCCCTCCGGCGGGTCTACCACCTTCCGCATTCGAATCGGCACCACGTCCATGCGGTAGGCGGTGCCTTCCCACTGTCAAGTACATCTCGAAGATACGTGAGTACGCGGGAAAAACCGTTGCCTCCAAGATTATAGCGAGGTACTACGACTTCGCGTTCAACTGGAGCACCAACTCGATCCTAGCGGCCACGTCGAACCTGTGGTTGACAGGGGGCTAAACGCCCATTGTCCTTTCTCCATCAGGCCTACCTAATGCCCCTCGCCCTCGCTTACATTTTCTTTGCATCACTAGTGTTGTGGCCCGTATCGATAGTGATAGTTGTTGTTAAGTGGAGGAAGGCACGGAAGATCGTGAACGAAGCCATGGAATCGGGCACGGTAGGTCCCTACGGTGGATTGGATAAGGAGACTGGGGTTAGGCTTTCCTCTACGAAGGTGGTGTGGTATTACGGTATTTTCGACTTCCCGCCGATAAGTTTACCCATCGTAGCACTACTCTCTGCCGTCGCCCTGGGAAAGGGTTGGGAGAGCCCTACAGTGTGTCCTGGGGTACGGAACTTATCGACGAGCCTACTCACCTGGATATTCGTAAACTCCTGTCTCTTGGGTATTCTGGGTAAGCTAGCGTGGTACCTTAGACTTAAGAGGCAAGGTGTTAATTTCATAGCCGAGTCCAAGCAGAGAGTAAACCGCAGCATTATTAAGAAGATCTGCAATATGTACAAGTATGTCAGCGTGTACTCAGCTTTTAACGTAACTCTTATGATGTGGTTTTATAATGTGTTTGTAGGGGGAATGATAGTGTCGCTGTTCACGCTGATATTTTATTTAACCAACACTGAAACGTTATTGACTCACAAGTATTACTACAACATCCTAACCGTGTCAATAAGCTTAGGAGTACTAACGAATTCGTTGCTGATAGGGATATGGTTCTCCAGGCGTAAGTACATTTGCTCACCGAGAATACAGTCGGGCTCCATCATCGTGTATTTGGTAACAGCTGTAGTAGCGATCTACGCATCAGTTGTATCATGTGATATGTTCGAGTACGTAATAACCGGGTAGCTTTCCTGAGGGTCGTACGCCGCCCTTCCGAACCCGCGTGCTTATAACTATTTGGCTAGACGTCAGGCGGTCTCTCCATCACGGGCGCATGCAGGCGGGGATGCACGGTTTGTCGGACGGTCGCTCCTACGTTCGACCGTTGGGAAGGACCACGCTGTTCGTGGTCGCGTCCGGAGGGTACTACCAATTCTACTGGTTCTACCGCAACTGGAGGGACTTCAAGGAGTACCTGGACCGCGACGTTAACGTGGTGCTTAGGACGATCGGGCTTTTCGTACCGTTCGTCAACCTCTACCTGGTATGGAAGCAGTTCGCGGAGATCAACGAGTTACTCGAGGAAGCCGGACTCAACCCGTGCCCGATCAAGGTCCTGTACCCGGTGTGGTTCGGGTTCTTCTTCGCTGGCAACTTGGGGATTTTCCACGCCGAGACGCGGATGGACGCGCTCGGCGCAGTCGTGGCGTTGATGGTGTCCTGCGTACCGCTCCTGGTGTTGCAAAGGAGAATCAACGAATACTGGAGGGAAGTACAAGGGGATTTACCACCACGTGAAATCTCCAAGGGTGAGCTGGCGATGGTGTCGGTGTCATGCCCGCTGGTATGGGGAGGGTTACTGATGTGGGGGTGAATACTCGTCGACTTGCGTCTCGGCTCAGGTGAGCCACGAGCGCAGGCGTGACCCGACCCGCGGAACGGGTCCGTGTACCCTGACGGGCCCGTCTGTTCCTCGGGGGTTGGGGATCAAGGAAGCCCCTCTCGTCCTGATCTTAGATCGCCCGAGGGGAGCGAAACTTACACCAGGTCGGCCACCTCGTCGGGCTTCACGACGCCCTGCTCGGTGATGATCGCGTCGATGAGTTCGGGCGGGGTCACGTCGAAGGCGGGGTTGCGGGCCTTCACCTCCTCGGGGGCGATGGGGCGGCCCTGGACGGTCTTGACCTCGTCCTCGGGGCGCTCCTCGATGGGGATGTCGTCGCCGGTCTCGGTCTCGGGGTCGATGGTGCTGGTGGGGGCGGCGACGTAGAAGGGGACGTCGTGTCGGTCGGCGAGGACGGCGATCTGGTAGGTCCCGATCTTGTTGGCGACGGAGCCGTCGAGGGCGATGCGGTCGGCGCCGACGATCACGGCGTCGACCTCGCCGCTCGCGAGGACGTACCCGACGGCGGTGTCGGCGATGAGGGTGACGGGGATGCCGTCGCGGGTGAGTTCCCAGCAGGTGAGGCGGGCGCCCTGTTGGACGGGTCGGGTCTCGGTGGCGATGACGTGAACGTCCTTGTCCTGGTGGAAGACGGCGGAGCGGACGACGCCGAGGGCGGTGCCCCAGTCGACGCAGGCGAGGGCGCCGGCGTTGCAGTGGGTGAGGACGGTGCACTCGTCGGGTAGGAGGTCGGCGCCGTGGTCGCCGAGCTTTCGGTTCGTTTCGGCGTCCTCCCGGAGGATGCGCTCGGCCTCCCGGCGGGGGTCGTCGGCGCGTTCCATGCGTTTGAGGGCCCAGAAGAGGTTGTAGGCGGTGGGGCGGGTGCGGCGGAGGCGGTCGATGGCGCGGTGCACGTCCTCGCCGCGTTCGTGGGCGACCCAGACGCCGAGGGCGGCGACGGCGCCGATGAGGGGGGCGCCGCGGACGCGGAGGTTCTCGATGGCCTCGGCCGCGTCCTCGTGGGTGCGGCACTCGCGCCAGACTTCTTCCTGGGGTAGTCGGGTCTGGTCGAGGATCTCGAAGTAACCGTCCTCCCAGTGGACGCGGAGGGTGAGGGTCTCGTAGGTGGTCACGGGTGGGCCCCCGCGGGCGGTTTAAGGGGTGGTGGGTTCGGGGTCTCGGCCCCGATGAGCGGAGCGGGTGGGCTGAGTTTGGGATGAGGAGCGGGTTATGAGGCGAGGGGTTCAGTAGCGTCGGGCGTCTTGTAGGTCCCGGTAGTCGCGGAGGACGCGGGTGGGGTAGGTGCGGGTGGTGATCCCTCGCTCCTCGAGGAGGGCGATGGGGACGAGGCCGCCGCAGGCGGCGATGCCGAGGCTGCGGGGTGGGAGGGGGAGGCCGAGGATCTCGCCCTCGATGCGGGGGGTGTCGATGATTCCGTGCACGTCGGCGCGCTTGAGCTGGGTCTCGATGCGGTCGACCTCGTCGGCGGCGGCCCAGGGGACGTAGCGGACGTTGGCGGGGAGGAGGCCGGCGCCCTCGTCGAGGATGTCCTCGACGCTGGTCATGCGTTGGGTGACGAAGGCGTGGAGGGGGTCGACGGTGGTGCCCTCGTACCGGATGTACTCCTGGAAGCCGATGGGCTCGCGGTCCTCGTAGTACAGGAGGCCGCCGCAGACGGGATGGGTGGGGATGCCGTGGTTGAGGAGGACGCCGTCGATGGTGACGGTGCAGACGGTGAGGACGACGAGCTCGTCCCGGCGGACGGGGATGTCGGGGGTGGGGGGCTCCTCCTCGATGGCGATGAGCGGGCTGGGGGCGAGGCCGGCGCGGTAGGTCTCGACGACGGCGTCGATGAGGTCGTCGAGGTGGTCGCGGTGGAGGACGGTGACGTTGCACACGACGGTGCCCTGGCCGCGTTCGGGGTCGAAGGTGCAGCGGTAGGCCATCTCCTCGAGGATGGAGAGGTACATGCGGGAGCGCTCGTGGGAGGTGGCGAGCTTGAGCATGCGTTCGCCCTTGGGGGTGAGGCGGGCGCCGACGTAGCGGCCGCCGCGGCGGACGCGCTCGATGAGGCCCTGCTCCTCGAGGTGTCGGAGTCGGTATCGGATGGTGCGGGTCGTGTATTCGAGGCCGAAGCGCTCGCGGAGGAGCTCGGCGAGGCGGGTGGAGCCGAGGGGTTCGTCGGCCTCGGCGAGGAGGCGGAGGATGAGCACGTCGAGCTCCCTCATCGTTACATCCCCCGTAACAATTGGCGGGGGGCGGCGGGGGCTAGTACACGATGAACTTCCGGACCTCCCACTTGGTGACGCGCTCCCGGTACTGCTTCCACTCCTCCCACTTGACCTCGAGCCACCGCTCGACGAGGTGGTCGGTGAACGCCCGCTGCACGACCTCGTCCTCCTCGAACGCCTCCAGCGCCTCCTTCAGGTTCTCCGGGAGCGTTCGGATGCCGAGCTCCTCCCGCTCCCGCTTGCTCATCTCGTACAGGTTCTCGTTCACCGGCTCGCCCGGGTCGATCTCCCGCTTGATCCCGTCCACGCCCGCCACGGCCATCGCCGCGAAGGCCAGGTACGGGTTGCACGCGGGGTCCGGGGAGCGGTACTCGATCCGGGTTGCCTTCCCCCGCGCGGCCGGCACGCGGATGAACGCGCTCCGGTTCTTCGGGCTCCACGCGATGTACACAGGCGCCTCGTAGCCCGGAACCAGCCGCTTGTACGAGTTCACCAGCGGGTTGCAGATCGCGCAGAGCGCGTGCGCGTGCTCCATCAGGCCCCCGATGTAGTACAGGGCCTCGTCGGACAGGTAGTACTGGTCCTCCGCGTCCGGGTCGTAGAACAGGTTCTCCTCGGTGCGCGGGTCCCACAGGGACTGGTGCACGTGCATCCCGTTCCCGTTCTCCCCGTAGAGGGGCTTCGGCATGAACGTGGCGATCACACCGTGCCGCCGGGCGATCGCCTTCACGATCTGCTTGAACGAGATCACGTTGTCCGCGGACGCGACCGCGTCCGCGAACTTGAAGTCGATCTCGTGCTGGCCCGGCCCCACCTCGTGGTGGCTCATCTCCACCTCCAGCCCGAACTCCTCCATCGCGAAGATGATCTCCCGCCGGATGTCCTCGGCCCGGTCCAGCGGGTAGAAGTCGAAGTACCCGCCCTCGTCGTGCGGCTCCACGTCCCCCGTCTCCGGGTCCTGCTTCAGCAGGTAGAACTCGCACTCCGGGCCGCAGTACATCACGTACCCGTCCTCGGCCAGCTCGTTCATCACGCGCTTCAGGTTCAGGCGCGGGCAGCCCTCGAACGGCTTCCCCTCCGGCCAGTACACGTCGCAGATCACGCGCGCCACCTTGCCCTCCCGCGGCCGCCAGGGCAGGATCGCGAACGTGTCCGGATCCGGCAGGGCGATCATGTCCGACTCCTCGATGCTCACGAAGCCCTCGATGGACGATCCGTCGAAGAGCACGCCCTCCGCGAACGCCTCCTCCACGTGCTCGGCCGGGATCGCGAAGTTCTTCACGAACCCGTGGATGTCGACGAACTGCAGCCGGATGAACTTCACGTCGCGCCGCTCGATCTCCCGCCGGATCTCCTCCAACCGCTCCTCGTTCTCGCGCCGCCGCTCCCGGAAGTCCATCGTGTAAACCTCGCGACCCATGCCGGGGCGCACCCCGGAGAATTCCTTCCGGTAACCGGATTCCCAGCACGGCGCGCCCCTTGGTATTATAACCGTTGCGGAACCCGACCGCCCTTCCCGGGGGACGGACACCGTTGAGGAGCCTGCCGGCCCACCTGGCCCTGGTAACGCTCCTCCTCACGCCGGCCGCGGCCACGGAGGTCGGCGTCTTCGCCTGGGGCAGCACCGTCCGCAGCGTGGGCGTGGAGAACTTCGTGACCGACGTCATCGACAGCGGCTACACCAAGGTCGCCGTCCTCATCCGCGGCGTGAGCACGCCGACCCGCGTCGACACGCTCCAGCAGGTCTACCACGCGACCAAGGCCCGCGCCCCGAACGTGAAGGTCTACGCCTGGGTCGTCGGGTTCGAGCGCCGGAACGGCTGGGACCGGCCCTGGGACCCGGAGGTGCAGCAGGAGATCCTGGACGCCGTGACGGCCGCGCTGCCCTACTGCGACGGGGTGGTCCTCGACGACTCCTTCCGCTACCCGACCCGCGACCCGGAGAAGCGCCGCCTCGCCACCCAGGCGATCACGGACCTCGTCCGCCGCATCTCCGAGCTCGTGCACGCGCAGGGCAAGGAGCTGTACTTCTGCCTCCTCCCGGAGAACCCGCGCCCGTACTCGATCGACCGGGACGCCATCGCCCAGTACGTGGACCGGTTCATCGTGGAGGCCTACACGTACGAGTACGGGCGGGACGACTGGTGGCCGGTCCACGTCTACCACCTGTACCAGTCCCTCTACCCCGGCAAGGTCGCCATCGCCCTCCACGAGCCGAGGCTCGGCCGACTCCTGCACCAGATCGAGCTGCTGAAGGAGGCCGGCTGCCCCGAGGTCTGGATCTTCCGGTACGGTGAGGTCCGCGGCAAGCTGCGGCTCGCCGGGGGCCGAGCGGTCGGCACGGGCGGCTCGCCGGGGACGATCGGGCCCGCGGTCACCGAGTCCACCATCGACCTGACCGGGCTCCTGGAGGCGGCGGCGATCGTGGGCGCCGCGGGGGCGGCCGCCCTCATCGCCGTGACGAACCCGGACCTCCTGCGCGAGCTCGCGGTCACCGCCGCGGACCTGCTGCGATCGGCCCTCGACGCCGGGGCGCGGCTGCTCGCCCGGCTCCTGTCCTCACCGGAGCTGGCCCGGGTCGCGGGCGTGTTCGGCGTCTGCGCGGTCACGGCGCTGACGCTCGGGCTCGTGCTGGGCTAAACGGCGAGCAGGGCCCGCCAGACCCGGCGGCACCGGCAGTCCAGCCCCTCCAGGACGCCGACGTCCTGGGTGACGGTGAACCGGCGCAGGGCCCGGGCCACGCGGCGGGAGCAGCGGCGGCAGTTGGAGGGGCCACGGGGCGTTCCGGCGCCGGCCGTGTCCACCAGCACGTCCGCGCGGTCGCCCAGGAGTCCCTTGATCCTCCGGGCCACCTCCACGCAGCTCCAGAGCCACGGGGGCCGGTAGAGGCCCGCGCGCCAGGCCCGCTCGAGCGGGGTGTCCCGGTGGATCGTGGTCGGGCAGACGGACACGCGCTCGCACCCGGCGAGGTGGGCGTCGACCGCGGAGCGGACGGTGTCCTCGATGGCCTCCGCCTCGGACAGGGGCGGTAGCTTGAGCATCAGGTAGGCCTTCGGCGTCCCGCCGAACCTTCTCACCCGCCGCACGGCCCGGGCGAACGCGCGGAAGTCGAAGCCCTTGTTCAGGCTCGCCCGCAACCGGTCGTCGCTGGTCTCGAGCCCGATCCCCACCTCGAACGGCTTCCCGTCGAGCAGCTCGGTGACCCGCTCCAGCCGCTCCTCCGTCACGAACTCGGGGCGGGACTCGAAGGAGACCTCGGTGACGCTCGGATCCCGGGCGAGTCGTCCCAGGATCCGCTCGAGGGCCTCGTCCGGGACCTCCTCCGGGTCCAGGAGGCTCCCCGAGGTGAAGAGCTTGACCGCGTGGGGGCCGTCGGGCCGGTGCCGGGCGTACGCGCGCTCGAACTGGCGGACGAGGAGGTCGGGTGGGACCCGCTCGCCCGCGCCCTCGAGCGGGTAGGAGCAGAAGTGGCAGCCGCCGGTCTCGCGGAACCAGCGGCAGCCGCGGGTGGAGAGGACGATCACGACGCTGCGGTCGGCGCCGGTGACCCGGTCGGGCTGCGTCCAGGCGGCGACGTACCGGTCGGGTCGGCCCCGGTACCTGGGCAACGGGCTCACCCGGGTCCTCAGTGCCGGGCTCAGTCTTCATCCGCGGGTCCGCGACGCAGGCCTGTCATCACGGGGGTGGTCCGTTGCCGGTCGCGTGGGTGTTCGAGGGCGGGAGCACGCTCTTCGAGGGGTTCGAGCGGCTGAAAGAAAACCATTTCGGCACGGAGCGCGGCGACGCGCTCGTGCTGAACCCGTTCGAGACCGTGTACCTGGCGGAGGAGGGGGAGATCGAGCCCCGGTCGGCCTCGGGCGAGGCGCTGTCGGTGGGGGAGCTGGTCGAGTTCTTCGAGGATCGGGTCCCGGGGTTCCGCGCGGGGTACGCGGTCTACCGGGACCTGGTCGAGCGTGGGTACGTGGTGAAGGCGGGGTTCAAGTACGGGGGGTTGTTCCGGGTCTACGAGGGCGACCCGGATCGGGAACACTCTAAATACGTGGTTCGGGTGGTCGAGCCGTCCGAGCGCCTGTCGCCCCGGGACGTGGTCCGCGGCACGCGGCTGGCGCACTCCGTGCGCAAGGAGTTCCTCCTGGCCGTCGTGGAGGACCCGTCCGAGCCTCGGATCCGGTACGTTCGGTGGAGGTGGAGGAGGCTGTAGGGGGTGCGCGGGAATGGCGGAGGAGCAGAAGCCGTACTACGGGGCCTGGCCCTGCCACCCGCGGGACCTCGTGGAGGAGGGCGTGACCACGAGCGCCCGGCGGGCCCGGATCGTCCTGCGCAAGTACGTGCTGGGGCAGGACGAGGAGGAGATCGCGGAGGAGGAGGGGATCTCGCTGAAGTCGGTGCGGTACCACCTCGAGAAGGCGGAGGAGGAGGGCCTCATCGACTACGTGAAGGAGAAGTTCGTGGAGGAGTGAGCGGGCGCGGGTGAGTCGCCATCCCGGAGGTCCTGATCGACCCCTGGGACGTCGAGGAGGTCGACTACGAGCGGCTGACCCGGGAGTTCGGGATCGAGCCGATCGACGAGGAGGTTAGGGACCTCCTTCCCCGGGACTTCCCGCTGGTCGAGCGGGGGATCGTCTTCGGGCACCGGGACTTCGACGCGTTCCTGCGGGAGTACCGGGAGGGCGAGCGGGTCTCGGTCCTCAGCGGGATGATGCCCAGCGGGCGCATGCACCTGGGGCACAAGACCGTCGTGGACCAGCTCGTCTGGTACCAGCGGGAGCTGGGCGTCAAGGTGTACATCCCCATCGCCGACCTGGAGGCGTACCACGCGCGCGGCATGGACCTCGAGGAGGCGCACGATCTGGCCGTCCGCGAGTACATCCTGAACTACGCGGCCCTGGGCCTGGACCTGGACCCGGAACGCTGCGAGGTCTACCTGCAGTCCGAGCGGAAGACCGTCCAGCGGATGGCCCTGCTCCTCGCCGGGCGCCTCACCTGGAACGCGATCAAGAACACGTACGGCTTCTCCGGTGACACCAGCATGGGGCACGCGTTCGCCCCCATCGTCCAGGCGGCCGACATCCTCCACCCCCAGGAGCTCGAGGGACCGCACCGCGTCCTCGTGCCCGTCGGCGTGGATCAGGACCCGCACCTCCGCCTCACCCGGGACGTCGCCGAGAAGGAGGGCCTGGTCAAGCCCGCGAGCACCTACCACCGGTTCATGACCGGGCTGACCGGCGGGAAGATGTCCAGCAGCAAGCCGAAGACGGCCATCTTCCTCACGGATCCGCCGGAGGAGGTCGAGCGGAAGGTCTGGAGCGCGAAGACGGGCGGCGGGGCCACGCTCGAGGAGCACCGGGAGAAGGGTGGGAACCCGGACGAGTGCGTCGTGTACGAGCTGATGGTCTACCACCTCGCGGACCGGCTGGGCGAGGGAGAGCTCCGGAAGCTCCGGGAGAAGTGTCGGGAGGGCGAGGTCGCCTGCGGGGAGTGCAAGGAGCTCGTGGCCCGGGAGCTGAAGGCCCTGCTGCGCGAGCTTCAGGAGGCCCGGGAGCGGGCGAGGGAGGAGCTTCCGGACCTGCTCTCCCAGCACGAGGACGCGCCGCCCGCCCCGGAGGACTGGTAGCATGATCCCCCCGTTCCAGGCCCTCGTGACCTGTCCCGCCGGGTTCGAGTTCCGGTGCGTCTCCGAGCTGGAGCGGCTGCTGCGGGAGGAGGACCCGTTCGTCGAGGTCGAGCCCACCTACTTCAAGGGCGTCGTGGTCGTCCGCTCCGAGCTGGAGCCGGAGGAGATCGTCGAGCGGATCCGGGAGGCGGACACGGACTGGGTGGCCCGGGCGGTCCCCATCCACCGGACCGTGCGCGCCGAGCTGGACGCGATCGAGCGGGCCGCGGTCGCCCTGGCCCGGCGCCGGCTGGACGAGGACACCGCCTTCGCCGTGCGGTGCCGCAAGCGGGGTCAGCCCCCCTTCGGCCGCCGGGACGTGGAGGTGCGGGTGGGGGCCGCCGTTCAGGAGGCGACCGGGGCCCCCGTGGACCTGGAGGAGCCGGACTACGTCGTGCGCGTGGAGGTGCTGCAGGACACGGCCGGCGTCGCCGTGATCCCGCCCGACCTGATCGTCCGGAAGGAGGTCAAGCGCGTCCGCAAGTGGAGCCCGGGGATGCGGCCCATCTCCCGGGCCCAGCTGAAGCTGCGCGAGCTCCTGAAGCGGCACCCGTACCTGGTCCGAGAGGGCTGGAGCGCGATCGACCTGGGGGCGGCCCCGGGCGGCTGGACGTACGAGCTCGCGCGGCGCCTCAGGCCCGGCAAGGTGTACGCGGTCGACCCGGGCGAGCTGCACCCGAGGGTTCGCGAGCTGGACAACGTGGTGCACCTGCGGAAGCGGGCGGAGGAGCTCTCGGGGGAGGACGTGCCGGAGCGGGTGCGCCTGGTGACGAG
The DNA here is from genome assembly GCA_027064305.1 of Methanobacteriota archaeon. Taxonomy (GTDB): domain Archaea; phylum JAADCQ01; class Methanopyri; order Methanopyrales; family Methanopyraceae; genus Methanopyrus. Next base: position 17,822 of record JAMOPY010000031.1, on the reverse strand, counting down.
CGACCTGAACCGGGTGCACTCGGAGGCGGCCGCGATCACGCTCGACGTCGCGGACCGGTTCCTGGAGCCCGGCGGGTTCGTGGTGCAGACGGTGAAGCTGGCCGTGGACCCGGAAACGGGCGAGTACGCGGCCCCGGACGTGGAGACGGCGGTCTCCGAGGTCGAGCTGGAGTACGAGCGGCGCGGGTACGAGGTGCTGGCCGTCGAGTTCCTGAAGCACAACACGCCGAAGGAGCGGACCCTCGTCGCCCGGAAGGAGGGCTGAGCGTGCTCCGCGCCGGCTCCACCCTCGCCTGGGGCCGGTGGCGGGCCAAGGTGACGGCCGTGCTGGAGGAGGAGGGCGCCCGGCTCCTGGTCACGAGCCTCGCGGGCGAGCCGCCGGAGCGGGTGCGCGGGGAGGGGACGGTCTGCGAGCTGGCGTTTCGGGATCCCGTGGGCAAGTTCGCCGCGTACTGGGTGGACCCGGAGCGGTCGGAGGTGACGCCGACCGGGGAGCCGAGGCCCGGCACGTGCGCGGTGCACCTAGGGGACGCGTGGGTGCTGTCGGAGGTGCTCGACGTGGGGCCTCGGGAGCTCACGATCCGGCTGCCGAACGCGCGGATCCCCGGACCCGAGGACGCCGGGGCCCCGGTGGCGCAGGACGAGCGGGTCGTGGGTATGCTGTACATGTACTTCCTGGAGACGGACTGCGTCGGGCGCGCCGTGAGGATAGACTTTATTGAATCCAGGCTGGGGAGGGCGGTCAGGAGGCTCCGGGGGCGGCGGTCGTGAGCTCGGTGATCTTCGACCTGGAGGGCCCGCTGTCGCCGATGGACCATGCTTACGAGGTGATGCGGAGGTTCGTGCCGGAGGGCGACCTGATCTTCGAGGTGCTCAGCCGGTACGATGACGTCGTGTACCTCAAGGAACGGCGGGAGGGGTACGAGCCGGGCACCACGCTGCAGCTGATCGTGCCCTTCCTCCTCGCGCACGGGGTCACGGAGGAGGGTCTTAAGGAGGTGTCCGAGCAGGCGGACCTCACGCCGGGCGCGCTGGAGACGGTGAGGGAGCTGACCTGCCCCAAGTTCATCGCGTCCACGAGCTACGAGCAGCACGCGCTGACCGTGGCCAGCCGGCTGGGCATCCCGGAGCGGAACGTGTACTGCACCCGGCTGCCCCTGGACGAGGCCCCGGAGCCCTCGGAGGAGGAGCGGGAGCTGGTGCGAGAGATCGAGCGGGAGCTGCTGGAGCTGTACCCGCCGGACGAGGTGGAGGATCGTGAGCTCGTCGATCGGGTGGACGAGCTCCTGGGCCGCCTGGAGGGGACGAGCCTGGGCGAGTTCAGCGCGCGGGTGAAGGTGGTGGGCGGGAGCCGGAAGGCGGCGGTCGTGGAGGACGTCTGCGAGTCCCTGGGGCTCGAGGTCGAGGAGGTCGCGTGCATCGGGGACAGCATCACGGACGTGGAGATGCTGCGCGCGGTCCGGGAGGGTGGTGGGCTCGCCGTGGCCTTCAACGGGAACGAGTACTGCATCCCGGAGGCGGACGTGGCCGTGGCCGCCCCGTCCCTGATCGCGATCCTACCCATCCTGGAGACCTTCTTCGAGCACGGGAAGGAGGAGGCCCTGGAGGTCGCTTTCGAGCTGGAGGGTCGGGAGGTCAACCCGGGCGTCGAGGCCGAGATCCTGGTCGTGGAAGAGGCGACGGAGGAGGAGATGGAGGAGTTCATCGAGCGGTCCGAGCGGATGCGGGAGCGGGTGCGCGGCGAGGCGGGGAAGCTGGGCTGATCACCCGGCCTCGGAGTACCGGCGGGCCAGCTCGGCGTGGTGCCTCGCCAGCCGGGCCCGGAACTCCCGCAGGTTCAGCGGCTTGGGCCGGTGCTCCTCCATCACGATGGCCCGATCCGCGGCGGCCGTGAAGTCGTCCAGCACGCCCGTCGCCGCGACGATCGTGACCCCGCGCGACGTGATCTCGTCCTTCACCTCCACCAGCGTCCGGATGCCCTCCAGCCGGCGCGTCAGGATCCCGGGCACGAGCAGGTTCACGGCCGCCTTGTCCTCGTCGATGAACAGGATCCTCGCCCCTTCCTCCACCGCCCGCTGGATCTCCGCGGCCATTTTCATCGAGCCGCTGGCCAGGCCGCGCACGTTCTCCGGCGTGCCCTCGTACCCCGGCGGCAGCTCCCGGAAGAACAGGCTGACGTCCTCCCCCCGCATCCGCTTGATCCCCGCCTCCGCCCGCGCCGTCCGCCGGACCGTGATCACGTACTCCCGCCCGTCCCCGGGCGCGTGATCGTCCTTCCCCGACTCGATCGCGTTGATCAGCGTCGTCTTCCCCTGCGCGTTCGCCCCCGCGACCGCGAACATCTCCCCCTCGTAAATGGGCAGGAACCGGCGCCGCTCCCCCGTCCACGGCAGCTTCAGCTCCAGCGGCTCCAGCCCCGCCTCCTCGTCCTCCGGCACCTCGAACGGGATGTGCGGGTCCGGCTTCGGGCCCGCGATCCGGTAGTGCCGCCGCACGTCCGTGAACCGACGGGCGGGACGCGTGCCCTCCCCGATCAGCGCGACCACCCGGCGCCCCTCGTGCGTCAGCTCGCCCGACTCCATCCGCTCCCGCAGCTCCCGCTGGTCCAGCACGACGCGGCACGTCCGCAGGATCTCCCGCCGGGGCACGGACCGCACGACGTCCCGCAGCGCGTCCAGGGCCGTGAAGACCCCGTCCAGCACGCGCTCATCGCTCCAGTCCGGGGGGAAGAGGAGCTTCACCGAGAGCAGGACCTCGCGGGAGTCCCGGAGGACCCGGTTGGACTCCCCCGGCATCCACAGGGGCGGCGTCCGGAACCCGTGCAGCCGGACGACGGTGCACGGCTCGGTGAGCTTCCGCGCCTTCTTGTAGTCGATCAGCCGGCCCGAGAGCGGGTACAGGTCGCGCTCCTCCCGCGCCTCCCGCTTGATCCGCTCGATGATCGGGTGCGCGGCCGCGTCCTCGGCCCCCTCGGGCACCTTCCGCAGGTCGCGCCGGTACACGCGCACCGGGACGGTGATGCGCACGGCGTCGGAGCCGCGGACCGCGTACCACCGCCGTCCCCGGGACCGGTCCGTCATCCTCCTCGGGCACCAGCGGACGCCCGAGGGTAACCGCAGGGCCCGGAGCCGCTCCTCCAGCCGCCTCACGGCGCCCTAGCCTCCCATGAAGAGCAGGGTCTTGTCCTCCAGCATCGAGCGCCCCTGCCGGAACCGCTGATCGGCCCGCCGCATCAGCCGGTAGGAGGCGTTCACGTGCCTTAGGGCGGCGTTGAAGTCCCCCGAGCGCGCCGCGACGACGCCCCGGTGGAACTCGGACAGCGCGCGCCGGTACCCGGCCAGCCCCTCCCACATCAGGTCCAAGGCGCGCCGGATCTCCGGGTCGCTCGTGGCCCCGATCAGCCGCAGCCCGCGGTCCAGGTGGCGGAGGCCCTCCTCCGCGAGGCGCAGCGACCTCTCGTAGTGCCGGTACGCCTCGGTCACGTCCCGCACGATCCGGGGGGCGGCGGCGAGGACGGCGAGCGGGTTGGACCCGGCCGCGGACACCGCCCGGGACGCGTCCCGCATGAGCGCGTCTCCCCGGTCCTTCTCGCTGAGCGCCTGGTGGGCGAGCCGGTCCGCCGTCATCAGATCGTGCACGGCGGTGGGTAGGTTCAGCAGGACGTCCCACTGGACCGTGGCCAGGGCGGCCACGAGGCAGATCGTTGAAATCAGGGCCCCGGTCCTGGGGTCCACGCCGACCGCCCCGCGCGGGTGGTGAGGTTGGCCGGACGGTCCGAGCTGCGGGAGATTATAAGCAAAATGCTCTACGACCCGCGGGAGGACCCGTCCCGGTACGTCTTCTACGTGGTGGACCGCGGCACCGCCTCCCGGCTCCGGGAGGTGCGAGGCGACGAGATCGAGCGGGTGGAGCGGGGCTTCCTGCGGGTGTACGGGGCGGAGATCCCCCTGCACCGGGTCGTCCGGGTGGTCAGGGATGGCCGGGTGATCTGGGAACGCGGGCGGCGAGCTCCGGGCGATCGATGAAGGCCAGCGCCGCCACGGCCCCGATCTTGCCCCGATCCCGCTCCCCGAGCGGGACCACCTCGATCCCCTCGCGCTCGATCACCGCCTCCGCCTCCTCCGGTCGCACGACCCGGAGCTTGGCCGCGTGCCCCAGGTCGAGCACGCCCTGGGGGACCTCGAGCCCCTCCCAGAAGGCGACGCAGGTGGACCCGGAGAAGCACCGGTCCGCGAGCCGGTCCAGGAAGTCCTCCTTCACCGCCTCGAGCCGGTCCGGCGGCACCCCGAGCTCCACCACGGCCGCCGCGCAGTTCTGCGTCCGGTCGGGGGCGCCGGGGTACAGCTGCACGGTCACGTGCCGGGAGTAGAACACGCGCTCCCACGCCCGCTCCAGCTCCCGGCACACCGCGTCCACGGCGGACCAGGTGGCCCCGCGCTCCCGGGTGTCCGTGTCGTCCACCCCGATCAGCAGCCGGCGCAGCTTGGGCGTGACCACCGTCCCGCGCCCCAGCCGGGCCCCGCCCCCCTCCTCGTGGATCTCCACGCGCAGGACGCCCTCCGCGCACCCCCGGGCCAGGGTCGCGCCCACGCCCGCCCCGGCCAGGCCCGCGTGGGTGACCCGCACCTCCCCGTCGGTGACCTCCACCCGCTCAACCCCGGCGGCGCGGACGCCCGGCTCCAGGCGCAGGTCCGCGCGACCCACCCGGAGGAGGAAAAAGTGCCGGCGACCCTCGCGCCAGGCGCGCTCGACGAGGGGGCTCGTCGCGGCGTACTGGCGGATCATCCAGTCGGACCCGGTGGGCGTGGGGTGGTCCTCCACGAGCAGGACCCGGTCCTCGCGCCGCCCCACGAGCGTCGCCACGCGCTCGTACGGGCTGACCCAACCCTTACCCCGGCACCGCTCGCGCGCCTCCTCCGGCGTCAGCTCCAACGGTTCCCCTCCCCGGCGGGTGATCGCCTTGGCCGAGACGGTGACGCGCGAGTTCGACCCGGACCGGTGGGTGCTGGTCCCCACGCTGCACGCGGTGGAGCGCGTGAGGGGGAGGGAGTTATCGCCTTCGGCGGACGTGCCCGAGGTGGTCCGGCACCTGCGAACGCTGGCGCGGGAGGCCCGGGTGCTCCTGCGGAACGACGTGTGGATCGCGGTGGGGCCCGAGCGGGCGCTGGTCATGTCGGAGATGCGGATGAAGCGGTTCGAGCGTTACGAGGGGGAGCTGCGGCGGCACCTGGACCGGCTGGACCCCTCCCACACGGTGTACGTGATCACGTCGGAGGGGTGCGAGCCGGTCGCGGTCGGCCGGCTGGACCTGGACGAGCTGCGGGGGGAGTACGAGCGGGTCCGCTTCTCGGGCGAGTCCCGGGCGCTCGTGCTGGCGCGCGAGGGGGAGCGGGCGCTGGCGGTGATCACCGTCCGGCCGCCGAAGCGGCGGGAGCGGCGGCTTCTCGAATGACGCGCTCCACCAGGCGGGCGATCAGGCGGCCCTCCCGGGCGCTCCGGGCCGTCGTGACCAGGAAGATCTCCTGGGTGGCGGCGCCCTCGGAGAGCAGGAGCTTCAGGTTCCCGCGCTCGTCCGTGCGGGTGACCTTCAGCCGCACCCCGCCCCCGCCCCGGGAGCCCTTGGCCCCGATCCGACCGGGGATCACGCGCTTGACGTAGGGGAGGGCGGCCACGCGCAGGAGCAGCTCGCGGCCCCGGCGCCCCCCGATGATCGTCGAGTGACTGCCCCCGAGCTTCCGCTCCGGGGGTGAGTCCACGGTCGGCAGCCGGTCGCGGGCCTCCAGCTCCGTCCGCAGCTGCTCGACCGCCGACTCCAGCCCTCCACGGTGCAGCTCGCACTCCACGCCCGCGATGCGCTCGACGCGATCGACGAGCCAGGGGGGCGTGTCCGCGCCGATCACCCGCTCGGGGCGGGCCGCGTTCAGGAGCTCGCCGAGCTCCTCCGCGAGGTTCCGGAGGAGGATGCCGTCCGGGTCCCCGGCGGGGGCGCGCTCGACCCGGTGCTCGCGCTCCCGGGAGAGGAAGACGACCTCGTACCGGGGCCGCTCCGGGTCGGGTTCGATCGTGAAGGCGGCGTAGGGGAAGGTGGGGGCGTCGCAGTGCGGGCAGCGGTAGGGGGGTCGCACCCGGGCGCCGCACCGTCGGCAGCGCACCGGCCCGGGTCTCCCCCCTACCGGCCGAGCAGCCGGTGGGCGCGTCCGAGGTGTCCGGCCGCCAGGGCGGCGATCAGCGAGAGCTCCCCGGCCAGGACCGCGGCCGCCACGACCTCGGCGAACTCCCGCGCGTTCGTGCCCGGTGGGTCGCCCCCGCCCGCCACGCCGAGGATCTCCAGGCACTCGCGCTGGGTCTCCACGCCGGTCCCCCCGCCCACGGTGCCCACGTTGAGGCTCGGGATCGTCACGCTCGCGTACAGGTCGCCGTCCTCCGTCACCTCCATGGTCGTGTACCCCGTGGACCCGTCCACGACGTGCGCCTCGTCCTGACCCGTCGCCAGGAAGATGGCCGCCACGATGTTCGCGTGGTGCGCGTTGAAGCCGACGTTACCCGCCGTGGCCGAGCCGATCAGGTTCTTCCGGTAGTTAACCTCGGCCATCGCCTCGGGGGTCGTCTTCAGCTTCTCCTCGACCACGTCGGCCGGCACCTCCACCTCCGCCACGACCGTCCGCCCGCGCCCCATCACGTTGTTCAGCCAGGAGGGCTTCTTGTCCACGCACACGTTCCCGCTCACGGACACGCACTTGGCGTCCGGGTGATGCTCCTCGATCCACCGGACCGCCTCCTCGACGGCGATCGTGACCATGTTCATCCCCATCGCGTCCTTCGTGTCGAACTCGAACCGCAGGAACACGTGACGCCCCGTGATGAACTCCTCGATCCCGAGCAGCTCCCCGTGCCGCGTCGTGCTCTCCGCCGCCTCCTTGATCTCGTCGTAGTGCTCGCGCACCCACTCCACGAACTCGAGCGCCTTCCGCGCGCTCGGCAGCTTGAACACGGGCGCCCGCGTCATCGCGTCCTTCACGATCCGCGCGTGCGCCCCGCCCGACTCGGTGATGGCGGAGCAGCCCCGGTTCACCGAGGCGACGAGCGCGCCCTCCGTCGTCGCCAGCGGGACGTAGTACTCCCCATCCGCGTACTCACCGCGCACGCGCAGGGGACCCGCGATCCCCACCGGGATCTGCACGGCCCCGATCATGTTCTCGATGTTCTTGTCCATCGCCCGGTTCGCGTCGATCGTGTACTCCCCGAGGTGCTTGAGCCGGGCCCCCGTGAGCTTCTCCACCGCCCGACGGCGCACCTCCGTCGCCAGCTCGCTGTCCCCGTCCGTGTACTCCTCCACCTCGTAGAACTTGATCTCACCCTTCGCGACCCGCTCCGCGAGCTCCTCGATCCGCTCCTCGTCCACGCGCAGCCCCCGCGGTACGGTCCCCGCCCGGGCTAAAAGCGGCTCGACGCGGGTCGGGGCCGCACGCCGGCCCGGGCCAGCCCCTCCAGCAGCCGGTGCGCGTCCCTCGCCGCCCGCCCCGACAGGGTCAGGAGCGGCTCCCCGTCCGGGGCGTCCAGCACCCACACCAGGCGGGAGGGGAGCGGGAACTCGAGCGTCAGGGAGAAGGGGGCCCGGTCCGCGCCCAGCACCGAGACCAGCAGCGAGTCACCGCGCAGCCTCACGCTCGCCAGCAGCCGCGGCCCGCGCGCCACGTGACCGAGCGACCGAGCGCCCCGCAGCAGGGAGACCGCGCGGCTCAGGTGCCGGGTGACCAGGCGGCGGTACAGCCGGAGCGGGCCCTCGGAGGCCACGCGGTCCGACACCTCGCGCCGCAGCTCCCGCCGCAGGCCCGGGCTGAACCGGGACGGGACGACGACCCGGGCCCCGGAGCGCGTCACGTGCACGTACGCGAGCACCCGGCCCCGGATCACCCGAACGGTGCCCTGGAACGCGGCCCAGGACGCCTCGCGCACCAGGCTCCGGGCGAGCTCCCGGTAGTAGCTCACCCCGGCCCCGCTCGACCCGTCGGCCGGCTCGGGTAAGTAGGTTGGGCGCTAGAGGAGGGCGTAGGTGCCGAGGGAGATGAGCAGCGTGTACGGGGCGACCCCGCGGAGGGAGAACCCCAGGGACCCCAGCTGTCCGGACCTCAGCTCGCTCACCCGGACCGCCAGCGCCGAGACCCCCGTGAGCAGCCCGGCCGCGGCCCCCGCGGTCCCGAGCTCCGGTCGCACCGCGTGCAGCGGGCAAAGGAGGGTGGCGGCCGCGCCGGCGGCGACGGAGAGCCACATCCACGGGCATCGGCGGACCATCGCCGGGAGGGCGAACTCCAGCGCCACGCCCGCCGAGAGCCCGGCGATGACGGCGTGGATCATAGCCAAACCGGCCTCACACCCGGGTCGGTGATGAGGCTCAGGAACTTGGGAGCCCCGGCCACTCGCACCCCGTCCATGAGATCCTCCGGGTCGATCCCGCGCGCCTCCAGGCTCAGCTCGCAGGCGTAAGCCTCGACGCTCTCCCGGTCCAGGAGCTCGGCCGCCTTCTCGATCAGGGGCGGGAACTCCGGGTGGCGCACCCTCTCCGCCTCCCGTTCGACGAGCACCGTGACCCCGTCCATGATCCCGAAGATGATCACGTTGAGGTCCATGGCGAGCGCGGCCTCGGGGATCAGGAACGTGGCGTACGCCCGCTCCGGGTTGGCGGTCCCGGTGCTCTGGACGATCATGACGGTGTCGATCCGGGCCGGTTGGGCGGGCGCTTCCTCCCCCTCGGACTCCTCCCCGGACACCCGGATCAGGAGGCGCACGCCGTCGTCGGACTCCTCCACGCTCAGGACCTCGTGACCCTTCTCGCGCGCGGTCTCGGCCACGTCCTCCGCGACGCTCTTCGAGTCCACCAGCGCCTCGAGCACCTGGCCCGGTTCCATCTCGTCCAGCTCCTGGGCGACCATCACGGCGGGGCCGGGGCAGGCGGCGCCGCGGGCGTCCACCGTCCGGTCGGGCTTCACCCGGGTCCTCCCCCGCGATTGTTCGTGATTGTCGGTCAGTCGGGAACAGTCGATCGGTCGTTTATGGGAATTGACCGCGGTGTTTTCGTCGTGAAAGAACCGGTGTCCCCGGTCCGTGGGACCCCCTCTCATCCCGACGCGGCGCGGCGTCGAGGGGGCCCGCCGGGGCTGTGCCGGGGCGCCGTACCGGGCGCTCATCGGCGGCGGTCGCCGGCTCGCGCCCGTCCCCCGGGTGGTGAGCGTGACGGCCTCGGTCGGCGCCGCACTCTTCACCGCTCAGGGCCGGGCAAGAGTCCTCATCGGCCGGGCGTTAAAAGGTCTATTCGCCCCTCCTCGGCGGCCGCGGCGGCCTCCCGCATGAGCTCCCGGGCCAGGTGGGCGGAGGACTCCCGGGCCACGACCCGGTACCGCTCCCCGCCCACCTCGAGCTCGCCCCTCCGGACCCGGACCGCGGGGCAGAACTCCGCGCAGTACCCGCAGTGGAAGCAGTCCCCGGACCGCACGTCCGAGTACGGGTAAGGGCAGCGCTCCTCCAGGGCGCACGGGTCGCAGTTCTCGCACCGGGACGGGTCCCACTCCACCCGCTCCTGCACCCAGACGTCCGAGTACCGGGCCGAGCCCACGGGGCGGCGGTCCGAGAGGCGGACCACGGGGAGCTCCGCGTCCTCGTGCCGGCGGTCCAGCCACTCGAGCGTCTCCTCCGTGACCGCGATCGCCGAGGCCACGCCCGCGATGTTCTCCGGCCCGGCCGCCGTCCGGTACTCGCCCATGAACCGCGGGTCGCACTCGCGAAGGTCCGCGTGGAGGGTCAGGTTGGGGCGGTCGGGGGTGCTTCGGGTCCCGGTCCCGGTGATCACGGCGGGGGCGCCGCAGAAGAGTACGCGTCGGCCCGGTCGGTGCAGCCGGAGGCGGGGGTCGTGCTCCAGCGGGTTGTAGCCCCCGCACCCGCTGAACGCGGCCTCCCCGGGGCGCAGGGGCCTCGGGGCGAAGATGGTCCGCTCGGGCTCGGGGCCGTCGTGGATGAAGGCCGTGTAGTTGCGGAAGCAGGTGCGGGTGGAGGCCAGGAGCGCGCGGTCGAGGTCCTCGGGACCGACGGTGACCTCGTGCTCGGTCCCGTCGTCCGCCACGGCCACCGCGTGGAACTCCCGGCCGGCCGCGATCCGTCGGAGGAGCTCGGCCCCGGAGATCCTGCCCCGCAGGGTCGCGGGGACCAGGCACTCGACCAGTCCCAGGCGCTCGTTGGGGCAGGGACCGACGGGAACGCGGATCCCCTCGAGCTCGACCTCCCGGAACCGGCGGACCTCGCCCGGGTCGGTCACGCGGAAGGAGAGGATCCCGTAGACCCCGCTCATGAGGCCGACGGTGGCGCAGGTGACGGCGTCCACCTCGCGGCGCTCGCCCTCGGTCAGGTCCCAGAACTCGTCGATGGGGACGACGGTGGGCACGGGGCGGCCCCTACCGAAGCCAGTGCGCGCGCTCGGCGACGACGTACCCGTCCTCGGACTTGGGCGCGTTCTCGAGCATCTTCTCGCGGTACTCCGGGTCGCGCTCCGGCTCGTCCTCCCGGAACTCCCGGGGCTCGTCCACGATCAGCGGGGTTTTCTCGTCCACGTCCACCTCCTTCAGGCGCTCCGCGAACTCGTCCAGGAGCAGCATGGTCTCCTCCAGCACCTCCAGCACGTCGAGGTCGTCCCGCTCGGAGGCCAGGGAGAGGTACGTGTCGAGCTCGAGCAGGCGGCGCAGCTCCTCCCGGTCCAAGCCCGGACGACCCCCGTCACGGGGGCGAGACCCTCTCCCCGTCCAGGTACAGCCGGTGACGCACGATCACCGCGTCCAGGTGCACCTCGGACGCGTTCTCGCCACCGAACGTGCTGTTGTCGCCGAAGCCCACGTGCACGGTTCCTAAAGCTTTTTCGTCCTCTAACGGGTTTCCACACAGTTTGGCGCCGGGATTCACCCCGACGCCCAGCTCGCAGACCACGTCCCCGCCCTCGGCCTCCCTGACCAGCCGCAGGAACTCCAGGTCCCCGGGACCGTCGGCGTCGACGATCCTCCCCTCCCGGATCCGGAGCCGGAGGGGCCCGTCCAGGCGCCCGTCCGGGGCCACGCTCCCGTCGATCACGAGCTCGCCCTCGGCCGAGCCCTCGACCGGGGCGATGAAGGCCTCGCCCGCCGGCAGGTTCCCGAAGGATCCCGGCTCGCGCAGGTCCCCGTCGTCCGGGATCCCCTCCCGGCCGGACAGGTCCAGGCGCAGCCGGGCCCCGTCTCCGGTGATCAGCACGGCCTCCTCGGCCTCGGTGAGCCGCTCCGCGAGCTCGCGCGCCCGCCGCCGCAGGTCCCCGTAGTCCACGTCCACGGCCCGCTCCAGCGTCTCCCGGGTCGCCCCGGGCATCGAGGCCACCCGGGCCCCGGCCCGGCACGCCCGCTCCCGCGCCCGCGTGTGCGAGATCGACCACGAGGTGAGCGCGACGACCGCGTCCGCCGCCCGCATGGCCGCCGCGGCGGGCTCGGGCGGTTCCTCCCCGTGCCGCTCCCGGGGCTCGACGACCATCAGCGAGCTGTCGCACCGCGCCGCCTCGAACAGCTCCCGGGCCAGCCCCTCCATCCCCGGGTCCGTCAGCACCAGCAGCCGCTCGTCCCTCCCCACCCCGAGGCAGTCCTCCAGGACCCTCCGCGTCCAGGCCATGGCCTCACTCCCGCAGGGGGCCCACGTCCGGGTGACCCTCGCGCCGGCCCGTGCCCGCCTCCCGGGTGAGCAGCTCCGGCTTCTCGAGCAGCTTGACCACGTTCAGCGCGTGCTCCTCCGCCCGGCGGACGGCCAGCTCGTGCAGCTCCCGCTCGTCCTCGGCCTCGTCCTCGTGCACGAACACCTCGATGATGTGCGTGTTGGTCATCAGCTGGGCCAGGATCAGGCCCATGGAGGCGACGAGCGCGCACTGCTTGTCGATCTCCGTCGGCCCGGGCATGCCGAAGGCCATGACGACGTCGCAGCCCTCCTCCTCGATCAGCCGCTTGCAGGCGACGGGCAGGTCCTTGATGCCGGGGACCGTGTACCGGCGGATCTCGACCCCGGGCAGGTGCTCCCTCAGGACCTTCTCCGCGACGGAGGCCATGTCCACGCGGGCGAAGGTCGTGTCCGCGAGGCCCACCCGGTACCGGGGCATCAGCCCTCCCCCCAGGCGCGCGGGTCCGAGGGCTCGGGCCGCAGCAGCCGGCCCGCGTCCAGCCGGAGGACCGCGTTCGCGCAGGCGCTCAGCGCGCAGAGCGTGCCCCGACCCCGGCCGACGGGCGTCTCCACCTCCGGGTACCGCCGGACGATGAACTTCACGTCCCCCTCCTCCTCCGTCAGGCGCTGCAGGACGGCGTTCCCCAGCGAGCTGACCGGCCGGCCCACCCAGCAGTGCTTCAGGGGGCAGGCGTCGCAGTACGCCCGGAACAGGCGGCGCGAGGACGCGGAACCGTACCCCGCCTTGAGCTCCGCGCGGACGAGGGAGTAGGCGATGCAGCACCCGCGGTTCCGGACGGGCTCGCGGTCCTCGAACCGCAGCTCGGAGAGGGAGACCCCGCGCCGCACCCGGACGACGTTGACGACCCCGTCCTCCGCCTTCTCCCGCCCCGTGTTGGGCGCGTCCGCGAGCTCCCTCCGGAGGGCGCGGCTCAGCCCGGGGTGCCGGGCGGCGGCCAGGGCCAGGGCGCACGCCGGACAGTAGGAAACGTAGCGCGATTCGCGATCGCCGCACCGGATCACGACCTCGGAGCCGAGCCCCCTCCGCCGGACCCGGACCTCGCCCCCCTCGCGCAGGGCCAGCCGGGTGGCCGCGCGACCCACCGTGAGGATCCGACCCCACCCGAACACCCGGGCCAAGGCTTTAGCGTCCCGGTCCGGGGTCAGGATCCGGCGCAGCTCCTCGCCCCAGGGCACGGCGCCCAGGTCGAGCAGGGCGTCAAGGATCGCGGGGGCCCAGGTCACGTCCCGGCCGGTCGAGACCACGTCTCCGTCCCCGTCCACGATCCGCGCCTCCACGCCCTCCGGGCGCTCCCGGCACTCCGCCCGGTAACCGTAACCCGTGAGGAGCTCGAGCACGGCGTGCGTGACCCCGCACGCACCCTCCGCCCGGGAGACCAGATGCTCCGCCAGCCTGCGCACCTCCGAGGGGTCCAAGGACGCCCCGGGGGGACGGTCGATGTTCGACCCGAAGGAGTTTGTGGAGGAGGCCGTGGAGCGGCTGCGGAGGGAGATCGGGGACCGAAAGGCCATCATCGCGGTCTCCGGGGGCGTGGACAGCACCACGGCCGCGGTGCTGGCCCACCGGGCGGTCGGCGAGAACCTGGTGTGCGTGTTCGTGGACCACGGGTTCATGAGGAAGGGTGAGCCGGAGCGGGTGCGTCGGGTGCTCGAGGAGGAGCTGGGGCTGAACCTTCGGTTCGTGGAGGCGGCGGACGAGTTCTTCGAGGCGCTGCGCGGGGTCACGGACCCGGAGGAGAAGCGGCGGATCATCGGTGAGAAGTTCATCGAGGTGTTCGAGCGGGTCGCGCGGGAGGAGGGGGCGGAGGTCCTGGTGCAGGGGACCATCGCCCCGGACGTGATCGAGTCGGAGCGGGGGATCAAGTCGCACCACAACGTGGGCGGGCTGCCCGAGCGGCTGGAGCTGGACGTGGTGGAACCGCTGCGAGACCTGTACAAGGACGAGGTGCGGGAGGTGGCCCGGTACCTGGGGATCCCGGAGGAGATCGTGGAGCGGATGCCCTTCCCGGGTCCGGGCCTGGCGGTGCGGGTGCTGGGTGAGGTCACGCCGGAGAAGGTGGAGATCGTGCGGGAGGCGAACGCGATCGTGGAGGAGGAGGTGGAGCGGGCGGTGGAGGAGGGGAAGATGGAGCGGCCCTGGCAGGCGTTCGCCGCGCTCCTGGACTGCAAGGCGACGGGGGTGAAGGGGGACCAGCGGGACTACGGATGGGTGGTCGCGGTGCGGATCGTCGAGTCGATCGACGCCATGATCGCGGACGTGCCGGAGGTCCCGTGGGAGGTGCTCCGGCGGATCCAGGATCGGATCACGAGCGAGGTGCCCGACGTGACCCGGGTGCTGTTCGACCTCACGCCCAAGCCGCCCGCGACGATCGAGTTCGAGTGAGGGGGCGGACCCGTGACCTTCGTCGTGATCCCCTCCGTCGACGTGTTAGGGGGCAAGTGCGTCCAGCTGGAGGGCGGTGACCCGAGCAGGGTCAAGTTCGAGTCGGACGATCCCGTGGAGACCGCGCGCCAGTGGGCCGAGTTCTTCCCCTGGATCCACGTGGTCGACATCGACGCGGCGCGGGGTGAGGGGGACAACTCGGAGGTCATCGGGAGGATCTGCGAGGAGGTCGATGCCGGGGTGCAGGTCGGGGGAGGGATCCGGTCCGCCGAGCGCGCCGAGGAGCTCGCCGGGCTGGGGGCCGACCGGCTGATCCTGGGCACCGTGGCCTTCACCGACGAGGAGGAGTTCGAGGAGATCCTGGACGTGTGCCGCGAGCACGGGGTCGAGGCGTTCGTAGCGCTGGACGTGAACGAGGAGCACCAGGTGCTCGTCCGGGGCTGGAAGGAGGAGACCGGGGTCGGCCTGGAGGAGGCCGTCGAGCGGTTCGAGGGGCGGGTGGACGGGTTCCTGGTCACGGCCGTGCACCGGGAGGGTCGGGAGCGCGGGATCGACGAGGGGCTGGTGCGGAAGGTCACGGAGCTCACGGAGCGCCCCGTGCTCTACTCGGGGGGCGTGTCCACGATCGAGGACGTGAAGACGGTCCGGGAGGCCGGGGCGCACGGGGTGGTGCTCGGCACGGCCCTGTACCGGGGGCACATCGACCCGACGGCGCTGCTGGAGCTGATAGAGCGGTGATTACGGGATCATCCGCTCGATGGGCAGGACCAGGATCCCCTCCGCCCCCAGCCGCTTCGCCTCGAGGATGACGTTCGAGACCTCCTCCTCGTCCACCACCGCGTACAGCTCGACCATGTCCTCCCGGCTCAGCAGCTCCGAGACGGTGGGTCCGGTCACGCCGGGAAGGAGCTCCCGGAACTCGTCCAGCCGGTCCCGCGGCACGTTCATCATGATCAGCTTCTTGCCCTCCGCGTTGAGCACGCCCTCCAGCGAGAGCCGAATCCGCTGCACCGTCTCGTCCTCCACCGCGTCCGGGTGCGCGACGAGCCGGGCGGACGTGCGCAGGATCTCGTCCACCACGCGCAGCCGGTTCACGCGCAGCGTCGTGCCCGTGCTGCTCAGGTCGACGATCGCGTCCGCCACCCCGATCCGCGGCATGACCTCCGTGGCCCCCGTCACCTCGACCACCTCCACCTCCACGCCCACCTCCTCCTCGAAGTACCGGTGCGCGATGTTCGGGAACTCCGTGGCGACGGTGCACCCCTCCAGGTCCTCCGGCCGCTCCACGTCGGACTCCTCCGGGACCGCCAGCACCATCCTGGCCCGACCGAACCGCAGGTCCAGCAGCTCCTCGACCTCGGCCCCGGACTCCACGACCAGGTCGTGACCGGTGATCCCCAGCTCCGCCGCGCCCTCCTCCACCAGCCGCGGGATGTCGGCCGCCCGGACGAACATGACCTCGACCTCGGGGTCGCTGGTCTCGGCCTTCAACCGCCGGCCGATCGGCTCCTCGACCCGGATCCCCGCCCGCTCCAGGAGGTTCAGCGCCGGCTCGTGCAGGCGCCCCTTGTTCGGCACCGCTACGGTTATCATCCGGGAACCCCGGCGGGGCCGCGGCCCCCGCCGCTATTAACCTCGCCGGGGCGGGCGCGCATGCGGCTGGCCGTGCTGGGCGGCGTGCTCCTGACCCCGGACGAGACGATCGAGGACGCGGGCCTGCTCATCGAGGACGGCCGGTTCGCGTTCGTGGGCACCCGGAAGGAGCTGGAGGCCTCCGAGGACTGGGAGGACGAGCTCACCCTCGACGAGCGCGACGTGATCCTACCCGGCCTGATCAACACGCACACGCACGGCCCGATGACCCTCCTCCGCGGGATCGCCGACGACCTCCCGCTCATGCGGTGGCTGGAGGAGGAGATCTGGCCCCGGGAGGAGCGGCTGGACGCGGAGAAGTGCCGGTGGGGGGCCGCCCTGGCCGCCGTGGAGGCGCTGAGGTCGGGCACCACCTGCCTCGTGGACATGTACTTCTACATGGGCGCGGTCGCGGAGGCGTACGCCGAGGCCGGCATCCGGGCCGTCATCTCGCACGGCATGATCGACCTGGGCGACGAGGACAAGCGCGAGGAGGAGCTCCGGGAGACGCGCCGAATCTACCGCAAGTGCCACGGGCTGGAGGACCTGATCGAGGTCTCGCTGGGCCCGCACGCGCCCTATACCTGCTCCGAGGAGCTCCTGCGCGAGGTCCGGCGACTCGCGGACGAGTGGGGCGTGAGGATTCAGATCCACGTCGCGGAGACGCGGGACGAGGTCCGGCAGGTGAAGAAGGAAACGGGGCGCCGACCCGTCGAGTACCTCGACGAGCTCGGGCTCCTGGGCGATGACGTCATCGCCGCCCACTGCGTCTGGCTCACGGACGACGAGATCGACACGCTCGCCCGCCGCGGGGTCATCGTCTCCCACAACCCGGCCAGCAACATGAAGCTCGCCTCGGGCGTGAGCCCCGTCCCGGACCTGCTCGAGCGGGGCGCCACCGTCACGCTCGGCACCGACGGATGCGCCAGCAACAACAACCTGGACCTGCTCGAGGAGATGAAGCTGGCCGCCCTGCTGCACAAGGTGGATCGCGGCGACCCGACCGCGACGAGGGCCCGGGAGATCCTGAGAATGACCACGAGCCGGGCCGAGGGCGTGTACTCGCTGGAAAAAATCGGGAGGATCGAGGAGGGGTACGCCGCCGACCTGGTCATCCTGGACGGAAGCTCACCGAGGATGAACCCGTGCCACAGCCCGACCTCGAACGTCGTGTACTCGGCGACCGGGGCCGACGTCAAGCACGTGCTCGTGGGCGGGGAGCCGGTGGTCAGGAACGGGCGCGTGACGACCGTGGACGAGGAGGAGGTGCTGGAGCACGCCCGCGAGTGCGCCGAGCAGCTCGCCGGCGATTAGCGGTACCGCCGGAACCACGCGTACAGTCCGGAGCCCAGCGCGGCCGACGACAGTAGGGCCGCCAGGATCCACCCCACCGTGCCCGGACGCGCCCCCGTGATCCGGCTCAGCCCGCGCACCGCCCGTCGCACGGCCTCACTCACCTTCTTGCCCGCCTCCTTCACGCCCGACACCACCTTGATCACCGCGTGACTGATCGCGCGCCCCACCGAGCCGGACGCTCCGCCGCCCTTACCGCCGCCACCGGACTTGCCGCCGCCACCACCGAACAGCGTCCTCAGGATCCCTCCGGCGCTCCCACCGGAGCCGCCGGACGCGCCCCCGTGACCGCCACCGGCGGACTTGCCGCCACCTCCGCCTCCCCCGGCGCTCGACCCCGGGCCGTGACCGCCACCGTGACCACCGCCGCCCTTACCGCCGCCTCCGCCGCCACCGGAGTGCTTCCCGTGGGAGCCGCCGTGCGCGGCGCCCCCTCCACCGTGTCCTCCCCCGCCCCGGCCCGAGGATTTCGACCCGTGCTCCTGCTTCGGAGGGGCCGGGGCGGGGTGTGAGGCTGGAGGGGGCGCCGCGTGACCCGCGCCGCCGCCCTTACCGCCGCCTCCACCTCCGCCCGATGATTCGCCCGCGCTCGGTGCCGGCGGTGCGGGAGGGGGCGGGGGCAGCACCTGCGATTCGGCCGGGATCAGCGCCGCGAGCAGGAGCGCAACGATCGCCGCAGCGGCGGCACCGCGCAAGCTATCAGCCCCAGGATCGGTATCGG
>JAMOPY010000030.1 GCA_027064305.1 Methanobacteriota archaeon | reverse complement strand
GCCGGCGGTGCGGGAGGGGGCGGGGGCAGCACCTGCGATTCGGCCGGGATCAGCGCCGCGAGCAGGAGCGCAACGATCGCCGCAGCGGCGGCACCGCGCAAGCTATCAGCCCCAGGATCGGTATCGGGCCGGTCTTTACGAGTTTCACGACCGCGAGGGCGCCCACGCCCACCCCCACGGTGGCCGCCACCGGGAACCACGGTTGCTCCAGGACCCACTCCCACCACGGACGCTCGGTTTTACTCGGGGGCTGGACGACGTCGACGATGCGGACCGGGATCCGCCGGTACCCTTCGATGTACTCGGCATAGAGCCGCCTGACCTCGTTGTACTCCGGGAGCAGTCGGTCGTCGACCAGCCGGGCCGCCTCCCGGCGGTTACCGGCCTCCAGCAGCGCCGCCACCTGCCGGCACTCGTCCGACATCCGTCGGAGCAGGGAGGAGATGCGGCGCGCCAGCTCGGACAGGTGCCGGAGGACGTCCGCGTAGTCCGGGTGTTGGTCGGCCGCGAGCTCCAGGTATCGGGCCGTTCGGTCCCAGACCCCGGCCGCGACCTCGTACCAGTGGGCGAGCTTCCGGTAGCCCTCGGGCGTGGGCGACACGCGGCCGCCCTCGAGCGCGTACAGGTACAGGGCCTCGAGCAGGGCCTTGTCGAGCTCCGTGCGGTAGTTGTCGTAGTTGGCCGGCATCTCGCGCTCGAGGTAGTAGTACCCGTTCTCGAAGGTGGCGGCCGGGATGCCGGCCCGGGCCACGGGCGCGGTGACCCAGGGAGGTGAGGTACCCTTCTGGTTCGGGTCCACGCTGGCGCCGATCACGCCGGCCAGCGCCTCGCAGATCTGCAGGGCCTTGCGGTAGGAGGTCGGGTTGTCGTTCCCGTGGACGGGGCCGGCCGGGATGAGGATGAACTCCGAGGCGCCCCACCAGGGTCGGTGGGCGTGCACGTCGAGGAAGAGTTCCGGGCGCCCGGTGAGCCTCACGCCCACCTTCCGGCCCAGCTCCTCGGGGTGCAGGACGTAGCGCAGCACGTGGTGGTAGAACGTCAGCTGTCCCAGGTCGCGGGAGACCTGGTAGTCCCGCTGTCGGTCGCCGGTCGTGTAGTACTCCTTGGGGATTCGGATCCAGGAGACGATGAGCGTGCCCCGGAACTCGCCGGAGTACCGCACGAACCACTGGGCGGCGTGGAACATGCACTCGTGGGCCTGATGCTCGAGCGGATGGACGCCCAGGGAGAGCCAGACGAAGTGTCCGTCCCCGTTCTTCCAGACGTAGTAGTCGACGGGTACCCGGTAGGTGACGCCGTTGAGCGTGACGGTGTAGGTCTCCCTCAGGTGGCCCTGTTCCAGCGCGGTCGCCCCGGTCGTTCCCAGGAGGAGTCCGGTCAGTAGTGGGACGAGGAGGGTCGTGGGTCGAGGGGACATCCCGCGTCCCCCGTCGTGCGCAAGGAAATATGTACCCGGCGGCCAGGTCGCCCGGTCACGGACGGCGTCGCGGCCTGCTCCCGGGCGTGACGGGGCGGGGTGTACCGGGATCGTGACGGCGGGGTTCATCGCGCGGTGAATACCGCCTCGCCCCGCCGGGGGCCCCGGTCGGCCGGGCCCGGTCCCGGCTATAATTTCTCGGGGGCGGGAGCGCGTGGTCGTGGTGAAGGAGGGTGAGTACGCGATCCGGGACCCGTCCCTGGCGCCGAAGGGTCGGGACATGATCGAGTGGGCCCGCGAGCACATGCCCGTGCTGCGGATCATCCGGGAGCGCTTCGAGGAGGAGCGGCCGCTGGAGGGGCTCACGGTGGGGATGACCCTGCACCTGGAGGCGAAGACGGCGGTTCTCGTGGAGACGCTGATGGCGGGCGGCGCGGAGGTGGCGATCACGGGGTGCAACCCGCTGTCGACGAAGGACGAGGTGGCGGCGGCGCTGGTGGAGGAGGGGGTGCACGTGTACGCGTGGCGCGGGGAGACGCGGGAGGAGTACTACGAGAACATCGACCGGGTGCTGAGCCACGAGCCGGATATCCTCGTGGACGACGGGGCGGACTGCATCACCCGGGTGCACCTGGAGCACCCGGAGCTGGCCGATCGGATCATCGGGGCGACGGAGGAGACGACGACCGGCGTGCAGCGGCTCCGGGCCATGCACCGGGACGGGAAGCTCAGGTTCCCGGTGATCGCGGTGAACGACGCGCGGACGAAGTACCTCATGGACAACCGGTACGGGACGGGGCAGAGCGCGCTGGACGGGCTGATGCGGGCGACGAACGTGCTGATCGCGGGGAAGACGGTCGTGGTCGCCGGGTACGGCTGGTGCGGTCGGGGCATCGCGCGGCGGGCGCGGGGTCTGGGCGCGGACGTGATCGTGGTGGAGGTGGACCCGATCCGGGCGATGGAGGCCGTGTTCGACGGGTTCCGGGTCATGCCGATGGACCGGGCGGCGGAGGAGGGGGACATCTTCATCACGGCGACCGGCAACCGGGACGTGATCCGCGGCGAGCACATCGAGCGGATGAAGGACGGGGCCATCCTCGCCAACGCCGGCCACTTCGACGTGGAGATCGACAAGGAGTACCTGGAGGAGCATTGCGAGGAGAAGGTCGAGCGGCGCGGGGGGCTGGTCACGGAGTACCGCATGCCGGACGGGCGCCGGATCTACCTCGTGGCGGAGGGCCGGCTCGTGAACCTCGCGGCGGGCGAGGGGCACCCGATCGAGATCATGGACATCAGCTTCGCCCTGCAGGCCCTCTCCGTCGAGCGGCTGGCGCGGGAGGGCGAGTCGATGGAGCCGGGCGTGTACGAGGTCCCGTCCGAGATCGACCGGCGGGTCGCCGAGCTGAAGCTCGAGTCGATGGGCGTCGAGCTCGAGGAGCTCACGCCGGAGCAGCGGGAGTACCTGAGGAGCTGGAAGGAGGGCACGTGATCCGACCATGCGCGTGTTCCTGCCCGAACCGGACGAGCGGGCCCGCCGCCTCGCCGAGGAGCACGGCCTGCGCCCCTACATGGTCGCCCGGTACCTCCGGTTCCTGGGGCGCCGGGAGACCCGAGAGCTCCTGGAGCACCTTGACGACGTCCGCCCCGCCCTCCGCACCAACACCCTCCTCGTCACCCCGGAGGACCTGCGGAGGCAGCTCGAGGGGAAGCGCGGCTTCAGGCTGGAGCGCTGTCCCGAGCCCATCGACGAGGGCTTCTGGGTGGTGGAGGAGCCTCCCATCTCCCTGGGCGCCACCCTCGAGTACATGCTCGGGTACTACGTGCCGCAGGACGCGGCCTCGATGGTCCCGCCCGTGGTCCTCGACCCGCGGCCCGGCGAGCGCGTGCTCGACGCGTGCGCGGCCCCGGGCGGGAAGACCACGCACCTCGCCCAGCTCATGCGCAACGAGGGCACGCTGATCGCCATCGACGTCGACCCGGACCGAGTCCGCAAGCTGAAGAGCAACCTGCACCGCTGCCGCGTGGCGAACTGCCTCGCCCTGCGCATGAACGCCCTCGACCTGCCCCGAACCGACTGGGAGTTCGACCGCGTGCTCCTGGACGTGCCGTGCACGGGCGAGGGCGTCATCCACAAGGACCCCAGCCGGCGGCGCAGCCGGGACCCCGAGGACATCGAGCACTGCGCCCGCCTGCAGCGGCGCCTCCTCCGGGCCGCCGTCGAGGTGCTCAAGCCGGGCGGCGTCCTCGTCTACTCCACCTGCACGTTCTCCCCGGAGGAGAACGAGCTCAACGTGCAGTACGCGGTCGAGGAGCTGGGCCTGGAGCCCGAGCCCGTGGACATCGACTGGGCCGAGCCCGGGCTTCGGGTACCCGGCGTGGACCGGGAGGTGCGGGAGGCCTGCGCCCGGTTCTACCCCCACCGGCACGGCACGGAGCTCTTCTTCGTCGCCCGGCTCCGCAAGCCCCTCGGCTAAGGCCCCACCGATCATTACAAGGTCACCAAGGGATTCCCTCGTCATCGGGGCCCCGTGGACGCGACCCTCGAGTTCGAGCTCACCCTCACCGAGCTGGACGTGCCCGGGCCCGTGCGACAGGACGCGGTCGGGCTCCTGAGGTGCGCGCTCAACGCCCTCGAGGGCGCCGAGGCGCGCGTCACCGCCCGGCACCGTCGCGAGGCCCGGGCCGTGATCGAGGCCGAGGACGCCAGGGTTAGCGTGATCGTCGAGCTCGGTTCCGACCGGCCCCGGCTCTCCGCCACCGTCGACGACCCGAGCATTCCGGAGGAGGTGCTCGCCTGCGCGGCCGAGACCGGGGTGCGCTCGTTCTCCTTCGACCTTCAGGGGGAGGGGCTGCGGGTCCAGGGCCGGTTCGACGTGGGGTACGTGCAGGTCGAGGTCGTGGGCGGTGAGCGGGGTCGGGAGCTGCTGGACCGGCTGAGGGAGCGGGGGCTGCGCGTCGTCGAGGTCTGAGGCGTCGGCAAAGGGGGAGCTCCTCATCCCGGGCTCGGCCGTGCGGAGACCTCCTCATCCGGCCGCGAGCCTCTCGCAGAGGCTAACGAACCTTTCGCGGGCGTTCCCCCCGAACAGCTCCCGGCCCCGCTCGCCCATCTCCCGCCACCGCTCCTCCCCCGCCTCCAGGGCCTTTCGAACCGCCCGCAGGACGCTCTCCTCGTCCGCGGCGTCCTCCGCCGCGAAGGCGACGCCCAGCCGCTCGAGCTTCTTGGCCGTCACGTACTGGTGGTCCCGAAGGACGTCCCGGCGGGGTAGGACGACGATCGGCTTCCCGAGCGCGGCCGCCTCGACGGGGGTGGCACCGCCCAGGCACACGACCAGCCGGGCCGCCTTGAGCAGGGCGGGGAAGTCGTGGAAGAACCGGCGCACGACCGCCCGGCGGCAGCGGCCCTCCAGCTTCCGGCTCAGCCGCTCCGGGTCCATGGCCCGCCCCGTGTTCACCACCACGTCCCAGTCCTCGAGGAGCCCCTGCTCGGCGCAGGTGATCAGCGCGCGCAGCGCGGGCTCGTACCCGCCGGAGCCGGTCGTCCACACCAGCACCCGCTCGCCCAGGCCGTACCGCTCCCGGGCCTCCTCCGGGTCCGCCTCGTCGAAGGCCCTGGGGAGCACGATGCCGACGGCCACGGCCCGGTCCCCGTAGTACTCCTTCAGGTCCCGGTCCCACACGCCGATGAGGTCCGCGCAGTACTTGGCGACGCGGCCGGAGACGGACACGACGTCCGTGGGCTCGTAGTGGGCGACGGGCAGGCCGCGGAGCTTGCCGGCGACCATGGGTCCGATCGCCACGCCGGCCCCGGTGGAGAGCACGAGGTCCGGGTTCACCCGGTCCAGCGCGCGTCGGGCGCGCAGGAGGTTGCGCAGGCCCCCGAGGGCGGCGCGCCAGGCGGGGTCCCCGACGCGGCGCGGTCGCGGTAGGCCGATGCGCTCCCGGAAGCCGGCCCGGTCCAGCCGCTCCCGGGCCTGCTCGGAGTCCTCGTTCACGGCGAAGACCACCTCGTGGCCCCGGTCCTCGAGCTCCTCGGCGAGGGCCACGGCCCGGGTGAGGTGACCACCGTCCCCTGAAGCTATTAGCACGCGCACCGTCGACGCCCCCAGGGTAGCGGTCTTGGGCGTGCAGGTGGGCATCGTCGGGAAGCCGAACGTGGGCAAGAGCACGTTCTTCGCGGCCGCGACGCTGTCCCCGGTGGAGACGGGTAACTACCCGTTCACCACGGTCGACCCCAATAAGGGCGTGGCGCACGTGGTGGACGAGTGCCCGTGCCGGCGGTTCGGGGTCGAGTGCGACCCGCGCAACTCCGAGTGCGTGGACGGGCGCCGGTTCGTCCCGGTGGAGCTGATCGACGTGGCGGGCCTCGTGCCGGGGGCGCACGAGGGTCGGGGGCTGGGGAACCAGTTCCTGGACGATCTCCGGCAGGCGACGGTGCTGATTCACGTGGTGGACGCGGCGGGGGCGACGGACGAGGAGGGGCGCCCGTGCGAGCCGTGCTCGCGGGACCCGGTCGAGGACGTGCGGTTCCTGGAGCGGGAGCTGGACGAGTGGATCGCGGGCATCCTGTCGCGGGACTGGGACCGGACGGTGAAGCGGGCGAGCCTGGAGAAGAAGCCGGTGTCGGAGGTGCTGCGGGAGCGGCTGGCGGGGATCGGGGTCTCGCTGGAGGACGTGGAGCGGGCGCTGGACGAGTCGGGGGTGCCGGACAACCTCGAGGAGTGGTCGGAGGAGGATCTGCGCCGGTTCGCCCGGGAGATCCGGCGGGTGAACAAGCCGATGGTCATCGCGGCGAACAAGGCGGACGTGGACTGCGCGGAGGAGTACATCGAGCGGTTGAAGCGCGAGGTGGAGTACCCGGTCGTGCCCACGTGCGCGGAGGCCGAGCTGGCCCTCCGTCGGGCGGCGGAGCGGGGGCTCATCCGGTACCTGCCCGGGGAGGGGGACTTCGAGGTCCTGAAGGAGGACGAGCTCAGCGACCGGCAGCGGGAGGCGCTGGAGTTCATCCGGGAGCGGGTGCTGGAGCGGTGGGGATCGACGGGCGTCCAAGAGGCGCTCAACACGGCCGTGTTCGACGTGGCCGGGATGATCCTGGTTTACCCGGTGGAGAACGAGAGCAAGCTCTCGGACTCGGAGGGTCGGGTGCTGCCGGACGCGTTCCTGGTGCGGAAGGGGACCACGGTCCGCGAGCTGGCCTACAAGATCCACACCGATCTCGGGCAGAGTTTTAATAGGGCGGTGGTGCTGAGGCCGGACGGATCGCGAGAGGTGGTGGGTGAGGACTACGAGCTCGAGCACGGGGACGTGGTCAAGATCCAGACCTCGTGAGCCTCGGGGGTGGGCCCCGCTGGTGGTTCCGGCCCTCATCCTGTGCCTGCTCGCCGGGCTCATCGGCCCGGCCGCGGGCGCGGACGTGACCTCGGCCGCGACGGAGGCCGGTAAGGGCGCGCCCGCGTCCCAGCCGGAGGTTAACACCCCGCCCAGCGAGGCGGTGAAGCCGACGGTCCCCGAGCCCAAGCGTGAGGTTAAGAGGGTCGAGGTGCGGTCCAG
The DNA here is from genome assembly GCA_027064305.1 of Methanobacteriota archaeon. GTDB lineage: Archaea > JAADCQ01 > Methanopyri > Methanopyrales > Methanopyraceae > Methanopyrus. Next base: position 31,508 of record JAMOPY010000030.1, on the reverse strand, counting down.
CGGTCCGGAGGAGGTGAGCGAGCGGTCGGAGGAGAGCGTGCGGTCCGAGGCGGGGGCGGGATCGACCCGGACGACCGAGGAGAAGCGAGAATCGAAGCCGCGGGAGGAGACGGGTGAAAAGACCGCGGGCGGGCTGAAGGAGCGGCTGCGCCAGCCGGACACGGCGGAGCGTAGCACCGTGAACGCTCAGCTGTTGGTGGGCGCGCTGATCGCGGCCCTGGTGGGCCTCTACAGCATCGGGAAAAACGGCAGGAGGGGCGCGTCGAAGATCCCGGCCGCCTAATCGGTGCCCTTCATCAGCTCGTCCGCGGCCCGGATCGCGGCCTCCGCGGCTTTTTCCACCGCCTCCTGGATTTCCCCGTCGGACAGCTCGCTCAGCGGGTGCACGGTGACCTCCACGCGCACGTCCACGTCGTCGCCGTCGATCACCACGCGTACGTCCACGTCCTCCAGGTCCCGCTTGGGAATCAGCCGGTAGAGCTCGCGCAACGCCGCCTCCTGGATTTTTTCCACGCTCCGGGGATCGAGCCGACGGGGCAATGGCGCGTTAGGCGGCCCCTCCTCCCGCCTGTTGTTGCTGCTGCAGGACCTTCTGGAGGCGCTTCTGCAGGCTCTCGATCTGCTCCTGCACCCGCTTCTCCTGCTTCTCCAGCGTCTTGACGCGGAGCTCCAGGGTCTCCTTCCGATCCTCCAGCTCCTCCTTCACCTCGTCCCGGTCCGCCTCGATGAGGAGGCCGCCCACGGTCTTGTAGATCTTCGTGTCCTCGTCGATCTCCTCCAGCTCCTCCAGCGCGCGCTCGATCTCGCGCAGCTGCATCTCGAGCTGCTGCTTCTGGGCCACGATCGAGCTCAGCTGCTGCTGGAGCTGCTGGAGCTGGGCCACCTGCTGCTCAACGTCCTGTTGCGCCATCCTCGGTCGACCCCCTCACGACCTCCAGTACGCGTTCGGACACGGTCAGGAGGCGGAGCGTTCCGGTGACGGAGGCCCTCAGCGCCGGGACGTCCTCGGCCTTGATGAGTATTTGTATGTTGTTACCCCGGCGCTCGACCCGGATCTCGCTCCGTCGGGTCGGCATCGCCCGGAGGTCGGGGAGGACGGCCCCGTGGACGATGCGGGCGGCCCGCTCCGACGCGAGCTCCGCCTCGCACTCGAACTCGTGCAAGGGGCGACCCGCCGCGCGTTCAGAGCCTGAACCGTCGGTCTCGGAGCTCGAACCGGCGGTAGAAGAGGGAGGGGCCGACCTTCCGGTCCCCCCGGTAGAAGGTGAGCGTGCCGAGGTGGGTGGGGTGGCTCTCGATCACGAGGAGGGCGTCGGCGAGCGCGTCCTCGAGCACGCGCTCAAGGGGGCCCGTGCGCGGGACGAACTCGACGCCGAGGAGGTCGGCGAGGGCCTCGGCCACCTTCACGTGGCCGGAGACGGGGCGCTTGGACGTGGTGATCGCGAGGGTGCCCTCGACGTTGACGCGCTTCTCGTCGTGGGGGAACTCGCGCTGGAGCTTGACGCCGCCGAGGGTGAAGTGAAGGCGCTCGCGCGGGGGGAGCTCGGAGAGGTCCACGAGGGTGAGGCGGGCGGGGTTGCCCTTGGCCTCGGAGACGTACAGGAGGACCTCCGCGTCGTTCTCGAGGGCCTCGAGGACGGTGTCCCGGAGGTTCTTGGTGCCCCGTTGGATGTAGACGGCGTCGGGGAGGGCGCACTCGAGGTCGCGGCAGAGGGATCGGGTGCGGCGGGCGGGTCGCTGGGAGGTGGTGATGGCGGCGGGTCTCAACGGGCCTTGTACCTCCTGGGTACCGGGTGCCGCGGCTTCATGACGATGCGGAACCCGCAGTGGGTGCACCGGATGGGGTCCTCGTTGATGTTCAGCCGCACCCGCTTGCCGCAGCGCATGCAGACGTACTCGTACTTCTCCTCCTCTTCCTCCCCGTAGACGGGCATGCTACCGGCCCTCCTCTTCCTCGAGGGCCTTGCGGATGGCGCGCTTCACCATGCGCTGGGCCTCGGTCTCCGGGTAGTACGCGCCGCCGGCGAACTCCGCGCCGCACTTGGTGCACCGCCAGATGCCGGTGCCCACGCGCTTGACGGCCCGTCGGTGGCACACGGGGCACTCGTGCTTCTGGCGCTGGACGGACTCGATCTCGGCGACGCGGCGTCGGATGCGCATTCCGTACCGGGGGCCGAACCGGCCGGCGGGCCCGACCTTCTGGGTGCGGCCCAACGCGGTTCACCCCCTTGGGCGCGCTCAGAGCTGCGCCTTGACGACTCTCCTAATTTCTTCCGCCTTCTTCACGGCGAGGTCGATGGCGTCGTCGAGGAGGTGCTCGGGGAGGGAGCCGCGCTCGCCCTTTTGGACCGCGCAGATGCGGCCCTCCTCGGTCACGGTGACGGTGACGCGGGCGTCCATGACGACCTCCTCGTCCAGGCAGGGGTCGACGAGGAGGTGCTCGTCCACGAGGGCGAGGGTCACGGAGACGGGGAAGTCGCGGACCTCGAGGGGGGTCGTCTCGGTCTCGTCGACCTCGACCTCGTCGTCCACGACCTCGGCCCGGGGGACTCTGGTGCGGTGGAGGGCGGCGACGGAGGCGAGGAGGGAGGCGTCGAAGAGGTTCCCGTCGTGGTCCAGCACGTGGATGTCGACGAAGGTGACCCAGCAGTGCTCGCCCTCCTGGATGCAGAGGGACTTGAGGTCGATCATCTCGGACTCGCGGATGCCCCGGTCCACGACGCGGGAGAGCTCGATGGCGTTCTCGTCGGGGGGTCCGGGCTCGAAGGTGGGGTCGGCGAGGGGGACGAGCTCGGCGTTCACGGCGAGGGCGCCCTCGTCGGGGGTGTCGGGGTAGGGCGTGCCGACCTCCAGCTTGACGCCGACGACGAGCTGGGTGTTGCCCAGGTGGATGAGGGCGGAGCCGTTGGCCTTGGAGATCACGTCCGTGCGGAGCTCGATGGGTCGGAACTCCTCGAAGTCGCGGCCGTCCACGCGCTCGCCGGCCCGGAGGGCCTCCAGGACCTCGTGCCGCTTGAGCCGGGCGAGCAGGTCCTGGTCCAGGGGCAAGCGTCGGGTCCCCTCACTCCTCCTCCCCGTACTTCCGCTTGAGCGCCCGGCGCTGCTCCTTGTAGATGATCTTGCAGCCCTTCTTGGCCAGCCGGATGGCCTTCTTGAGCTCCTCCGGGGTCATGTCCCCGTCCATCTGGAGGAGGGTGATCTCGCCCTCCTTGGGCATCATGGCGAGGGGCACGTCCGCCTCCCCGTGCCCATCCTCGTAGTACATGGGGTCGAGCACGATGTGACCGTCCACCTTGCCCGCGGCGCAGGCGGCGACGAGGTCCCGCATCTCGATCCCCGCGTCGGCGAGGGCGACCGAGGCGGCCGTGATCCCGGCGCACCGGGTGCCCGCGTCCGCCTGCAGGACCTCGACGAAGATGTCGATGGCCGTGCGCGGGTAGTACTCCGTGAAGATCGCCGGCTCCAGCGCCTCCTTGGACAGCTTGGAGATCTCGATGGAGCGCCGGTCGGGGCCCGGGCGCTTTCGCTCGTCCACGGAGAAGGGGGCCATGTTGTAGCGGAACCGCACCACGGCCCGGTCCGGCTTCTGCTTGTGCCGTGGGTGCAGCTCCCGGGGCCCGTACACGGCCGCGACGATCCGGTTCGCGCCCACCTCCACGTACGCGGACCCGTCCGCGCGCTTGAGCACGCCGGCGCGGATCTTGATCGGTCGCATCTCGTCGGGCTTCCGACCGTCCAGCCGGAGCCCGTCCTCCGAGATCAACCGCTCCGGCTCCTCCTCCGGCATGCGCGCTCACCACCGCGCGAGCCTCCTGAGGTTGGACCTTAACCACTCGGTCAGGCCCTTCAGGTGGGAGCGGCGCTCGATCTCGCGCAGGGCGCGGGCCGCCAGCGCCTCCCGCCGGCTCTTCGGCTCCTTCCGGGCCCTCACGTAGATCCGCCCGTTGGCCCCCACGATGATGTCGCACTCCAGCTCCCGCTTGAGCATGCGGATCATGGAGCCCTCGCGCCCGATCACCCGGGGCACCTTCACCGGGTCGATGTCGACCACGCGGCCCCCCTCCAGGCGGCCCAGCCGCACCGGGGCGTCCTCCTCCAGGATGGAGAGCTCGGTCTGCTGGACCGGGTTGACCTCCTTGACGACCGCCGCGATCACGTCCCCCTCCCGGAGGTACCGCGACAGGTCCGTCTCGATCAGGTCCACCTCCTCCTCCAGCGCGTTGGAGACGTGCAGGGTGGCCGGCAGCGGGGCCCGGATGTCGACGAGCCAGGTGGAGAATCGGACCTCCCGCACGACGCCGACGACGAGGTCGCCCGGCGTGGGCCGGTAGGGGCCCGCGAGCGGGATGACCCGGATCGTGCGCCCCTGGATGTCGGCGAGGCCGGTCACCTTGGAGTACACCCGGTCCCCCTCCGTGTAGGTCCCGTCGCTGGCCACGACCTGCCCCTCGGCCAGCAGCTCGCCCGGGGTGACGACCTCCCGGTCCTCCACGTGCAGCTCGTACTCCGGCAACGCGCTCACCTCGGCACGCGGTCCGGTAGCCTTGGGATCGCGTTCGCGGCGAGCTCGAGCGCGCGCTCGGCGTCCTTCAGGTCGAGGACCTCGGCGGGCGAGTGGAGGTACCGGGTGGGCACGCCGATCACGCCGGCCGGGACGCCGCCCCGGGTGACGTGGATCGCGGTCGCGTCGGTCGTCCCGCCCTCACCCACCTCGAGCTGGTACGGGAGGTCCAGCTCCCGGGCGGTCTCGATGAGGAGCTCGCGGACCCGCGGGTGCGCGATCAGCCCGCGCCCGCTCGCGTCCACGACGGTGATGGCGGGCCCCTTCCCCAGCTTCAGCTCCGCCTCCTTGACCCCGGGCACGTCCCCGGCGACCGCGGTCTCGAGCACGAGGGCCGCGTCCGGGTAGAGCTCGAAGGCCGACGTCCGGGCGCCCTTCAGCCCGACCTCCTCCTGCACGGTCCCGACGAGGTGGACGGTGGGGTGCCCCTCGTCCCACTCCTCCGACAGCCGCTCGGCGAGCGTCAGGAGGAGCGCCACGCCGATCTTGTCGTCCAGCCCGCGCCCGTTCACGCGGGTGGAGGCCAGCCGGGTGAACTCGCCCTGGAGGACGCCCACGTCGCCGACGCCGACGAGCTCCTCGGCCTCCTCCCGGTCCGACGCCCCGATGTCGATGAACATCTCCCGGTGCTCGGGAACCTTGCGCCGCTCCTTCTTCCGCTGCACGTGCGGGGGCTTGGTCCCGATGACCCCGGGGACCTTCTCGCCCTCCGCGTTGAGGATCACGACGCGGCTGCCGGGCAGGATCTTGTCGTCCACGCCGCCCAGCTTGGCGAACCGGAGGAAGCCCTGCTTGGTGATGGACTTGACGATGAGGCCGACCTCGTCCATGTGGGCGGCGACCATGACCTCGTAGTCGGAGCCCTCGAGCGTGCCGATCACGTTGCCCATCACGTCCACGTGCACGTCGTCGCAGTGCTCCTCGAGGACCTCGCGCACGTACTCGCGCACCTCGTCCTCGCGGCCCGGGGGCGCGGGCCGCTCGACCAGCTCGCGCAGGTGCTCCTCGATCCGACGCAAGGCCTACGGACCCTCCACCTTCTCCCGCTCCAGGATCTTGCTCTCGTAGTCGCCCTTCGTGATCTCGTTCAATCGCTCGAAGAAGTCGTCCTGCACGCCGGCCGGGAGCCGGACCACGGCGATCCAGGACCCGTCCTGCTGCCACTCCTCCTGCTCGATGTCCCCGTACTCCCGGACGACGCCCATGGCCTGGCCCGTGTACTTCGCGGGGATGCGGATGGCAACCTTCACCTCCTCGAACTTCAGCGGCAGGTGCGGGCGCAGCTGCTTGATCACCTCCTTCACCTGCTCCTCCGCGCTCTTCATGGGGTCGATGTGCACGCCCGCCTCCTCCATCGCCCGCTCGATCCGCTCCGGCGGGTGCGGGGCGCCCGTGCGCGGGTCCACGGCCCGTCGGGCGATCATGTGGATGATCTGCCGCTTAACCTCCTCCTGCATCTTCCGGCGCTGCTCCGCCGTGAGCTGGATCTGACCCTCCTTGATGATGATCTCCGCGACCTTCACCGGCTCGGTCGTGCCGAAGACCTCCTCCATCGCCTGCTCGGAGGCCCGCTCCCCCTTCCGCGCGTCCCGAAACACCTGCTCGACGGCCAGGATCTCCTCCACGTCGACGTCCTCGCCCTCCCGGAGCTTCCGCGCGCCCTCCGGGTCCACGAGGACCTCGAACCGCTCCCCGCCCTTCTCCAGCCGGGCCACGACGGCCTCATCGAGGCTGACGCGCGCCATCTTACTCCTCCCCCTCGCCCTCAGACTCCTCCGACTCCGCCTCGCCCACGACCCGCTGGAACACCTCCTCGATCCGCTCCCGCTCGAGCTTGCGGAACCCCTCCTCGTCCACCACGGCGATCTCCAGGTTCTCCACCGTCGTCTCCTCCCGGGAGGCCTCGTAGAGGGCCCGCACGGCGAGCTCGACCGCCTCGTCCAGGGACATGTCCTCCCGGTACTCCTCCTCGAACACGTCCAGCGCCTCCTGGCGGCCCTCCCCGATCGCCGTCGCCTTGTGCTCGGTCAGCGCCCCGCTCGGGTCCGTCTCGAAGAGCCGGCAGCCCTTCGTGTCCACGCCCGCGACCAGCAGCGCGGTGCCGAAGGGTCGGACGCCGCCGTGCTGCGTGTACACCTGCTTGAGGTCGCAGATGGACTTGACCAGCACGTCCACGTCGATGGGCTCGCCGTACGTGTACCGGTAGGTCTGCGCCTCGACCCGGGCGCGCTCCACCAGCACCCGGGCGTCCGCCACGAGGCCCGCGGTCGCGGCCCCGATGTGCGTGTCGATCTGGTACACCTTCTCGATGGACTCGGGCTCGATGAGCTTGGAGGTGACCCGCTTGTCCACGCCGAGGACCACGCCCTCCTCCACCTTGATCCCGAGCGCGGTCGTGCCGCGCTTGACCGCCTCGCGCGCGTACTCCACCTGAAACAGCCGGCCGTCGGGGCTGAACACGGTGATCGCGCGGTCGTACGCGGTCTGCGCCGGCTGCATGACCGTCACCCCTCAGGCTCGGGGTCCTCGTAACTCGTGTACGCGACAACCCGGCCCTCCTCCACCACGTCCACCTCGCCGTTCTCGTAGATCCAGAAGGACCGGTCGCCCACGCGCTCCACGTCCCACCGCGGAACCCGGGAGAGAAACCGCTCCGCCCCTTTAACCGTTCCGGAGGTGCCCAGGACCTCCAGAAACACCCGCCCCAGCTCGGGATCCCGCCGGTACAGGGACAGGGCCGCCCGCGCCCGGGACTCCCGCCCGCGCTCGACCCGGAGGATCCCCGCGCGGAGCCCCTCGTCCCACCGCATCAGCCAGGGCCGGACCTTGCCCATCCCCACGGGCCCGAGCACGTCGCGCAGGGCCCGGAGGACGAGGTCCCGCGCCCCGTCGAAGTCCAGCCGCTCGAGCCGCTCGGACCAGACCTTGAACGCGATGTAGCGCCACCGGGGACGCAGGGTGGACGTGAGCCTAACCATGGCCCACCACCGCCACGCCCGGAACCACGAACACGTGCTTGCAGGCCACGTTCCAGCGCAGGAGCTCCCTCGGGGCCTCCACCAGCGCCTCCCGGGCCTCCCCCTCGCTCAGGCCCAGCAGGTCGAGCACGTCCTCCAGCTGCCGGGCGGGGAGCAGCTCCAGCGGGTCGCGGGCGCCGAGGGCGACGGTCAGCGGGAAGCGCTTCCTCCGGCGCATGCGGAGCAGGTCCCGGAGTCGCGAGACCTGCCAGGCGAGGCGCTCCCCGCTCCGCCGGAGCAGCCGGGCGAGGTCGATCTCCACGTACGTGCGCTTCTCCCGGGCGAGCTCGAGCTCGTGCTTGCCAAGGCCCGCGTGCGGGTTGCCCCGCTCCGGGTGGGAGAGCGCGTCCACGCGCGTGTCGCCGAGCGCGGCCCGGTTGATCCCGGGCCGCCCGCCCCCCACGGCGAGGTAGTACACGAGCGGGCGCACGCGGGGGATGGCCCGGCGAAGCGCGCCCGGGTCCTCGGCCTCGAGCTGGCACCCGGGGAGAACCAGCGCGTCGACGCGGTCCCGGAGCTCGGCCGTCTCCTCGGCCAGCCACTCGAGCTCGTCCAGGTCGGGATCCTCGGCGCGGAGACGGAGGGTGAGGATGACGACCTCGTAGCCGAGCCGGTCGGTGGCGAGGGCCATGCGGAGGGGGTCGACCTCGTCCACGTGGACGCGGAGGGCGAAGCGCTCGGCCCGCCTCAGTCGGTCGAGAAGATACCGAGCCGTTTCAGGGCCTCGATCCCGCCCTCCCGGCTCGCCGGGTACGCCTCGAGGTTCAGCTTCACCCGGACCACGTCGTCCGCGTCCGATACCCGGAGCTCCCCCTGGTACGCGCTCTGCTTGTCGAACCTGATGTAGAAGTTCCCGTGCTCGTCCACGCGGCGCTCGATCTCCTCCCAGACCCGCCGCTTCTCCTCCTCCGGCAGGTGCCTGCGCCAGTGCTCGAGCACGCGCTCGATGTGGGGGCGCCGGGTCAGCCGCACCTGGAAGATCGTGATCGGGTTCCCGTGGTGGCCCTCCGCGTAGAAGGTCTCGATCTCGACGTCGTCCTCCTCCGTTACGCCTCCGAGAACGTTTGACAGCGCCTCGAGCACCTTCTCCTCGTCCTCCGTCGCGTGCGCGATCACCCGGGCGGAGAGGCTGTTGACGGGGAGGGACAAGCGCCGGTGGGCCCCGTTACTTACCGCGCCTCCGGTGCGCGCGGAGGCTCGGTCGCACCTTCTCCGCGCCCTTACCGCGCCGCCTTAGACCGCGCGCCTTCTTGCCCGCGCCCGTCTTGCCCCGGAACACCCGACCCTTCTGGGACTTCTGGCAGATCCAGTTGATCCGGTGGTCGCTCTTGATCTGCGGGTGGTGCGGGTCGACCATGATCACCTCGTAGTACTTGTACTGGCCGTCCTCGCCCACCCAGTACGAGTTCAGCACCTCCAGGTTCGGGTACTTCCGCTGGGCCCGCTCCTCCGCGATCCACCGCTTGCTCTTGCCCGGGGAGAACTTGTTCTTACCCATGCGCTTGGGTCGGCGGCCCTTCTTCGGCCGGGACTTGCGCCGACCGCCCTTGGGCACGCGGACGCGGACGACCACGTAGCCCGGCTTGGCGCGGTACCCGAGCCGGCGGGCCCGCTCGATCCGGGTCGGGCGCTTGACGCGCTGGACGGCGGGTCCCTTCCGCCACTTGGGCAGCCGCTTCTTCAGCAGCTCGCCCACGTACGAGTCCTTGGGCCGCTTCCACGCCTCGCGCTGGTACTTGTACATGGACATGGTTCCCGCTCCCCTCCCCGCGCCCGCGCCGGCCCGGGCTTAAGTGTTTACCCGAGGCTCACTCCTCCCGCACCTCCTCCAGCGCCTCGGCGATGAGCCTCCGCACCGCGTCCCGGCCCTCGCGCACCCGGGTCAGGAACACCTCGGTGGGCGTGAGGCGGTCGAGGATGGCGTCCACGAGCTCGTCCGTGGGCTCCTCACCCAGCTCCTGCAGTCGGGCCCGGACGATCCCGCGCGCCGCCCGGATGACCTCCTCCGCGAACTGGGCGTCGGCGTTGTCGGCGAGGTGCACGATGAGGGCCTCCGGGGTGTTCGGGGGGACGGGGCTGCCCCGGCCGTGGTGGGCGGCGACCGCGTGGATCAGCTCCAGGGGGGCGCCGCGCGCGTAGAGCTCGGCGGTCACGGCGGTGAGGTGGTCGAGCCGGCGGGCGAAGTCGGAGTACTTGTACCCGGCCTCGCCCTCCTCGTAGGAGGTGGCCTTGCCGAGGTCGTGGAGGAGGGCGGCGGCGAGGATGAGGTCCCGGTCAACCCGCACGCCGTAGACCTCCTCGAAGACCTCCGCCATGGCGAGGGCGAGCTTGGCGGTGGCGACGGTGTGCTCCAGGAGGCCGCCCGGGTAGGAGTGGTGCCCCTTGCGGCTGGCGGGGGCCTCCTCGAGGTCCATGGGTTCGGGCGCCTCCTCGTGCGAGAGGCCCTCCTCCAAAAGCTTCTTAACGAGGTCGCGGAGCTCGGCGTCCTCGATGCGGTCGATCAGCCGCTCCAGCTCCTTCCTCAGGTCCTCCCGGGCCAACGCCGGCTCCCCTCGGGGGTTCTGACGGTGGTCGAGGGGCGTTCCTTTCTGCTGGGAGAGTAGGGTGCCGGAGCGGGTCCGCATCTTCGACACGACGCTGCGGGACGGGGAGCAGACGCCCGGGGTCAGCCTGACGAAGGAGGAGAAGCTGACGATCGCGCGGAAGCTGGACGAGTTCGGCGTGGACACGATCGAGGCCGGGTTCCCGGTGGCGAGCGAGGGCGAGTTCGAGGCGGTCAAGGCGATCGCCGGCGAGGGTCTGGACGCGGAGGTGTGCGGGCTGGCGCGCTGCGTCCGGAGGGACATCGACGCGGCGGTCGAGGCGGGCGTGGACTGCGTGCACGTGTTCATCGCCACGTCGGACATCCACCTGAAGCACAAGCTGGAGATGAGCCGGGAGGAGGCGCTGGAGCGGGCGGTGGAGGGGGTCGAGTACGCGAAGGAGCACGGGGTGACGGTGGAGTTCTCGGCGGAGGACGCGACGCGAACCGACCCGGATTTCCTGCTGGAGGTTTATAAAGCTACCGTGGAGGCGGGCGCGGACCGGATCAACGTGCCGGACACGGTGGGCGTGATGACCCCGCCGCGCATGTACCGGCTGGTCCGCCGGATCGTGGACGCGCTCGACGTGCCCGTGAGCGTGCACTGTCACGACGACTTCGGGCTGGCCGTGGCGAACTCGCTGGCCGCCGTGGAGGCGGGCGCGGAGCAGGCGCACGTGACCGTGAACGGGATCGGGGAGCGGGCGGGGAACGCGTCGCTCGAGCAGTTCGTCATGGCCCTGAAGGCCCTCTACGGGCTCGACCTGGACGTGAGGACGGAGATGCTGGTCGAGCTGTCCCGGCTCGTCGAGCGGCTCACGGGCGTGGTCGTCCCGCCCAACGCGCCGATCGTGGGCGAGAACGCGTTCGCGCACGAGTCCGGGATCCACTCGCACGGCGTGATCAAGTGCGCGGAGACGTACGAGCCGATCCGGCCGGAGGACGTGGGGCACCGGCGCCGGATCGTGCTCGGCAAGCACGCGGGCCGGCACGCGATCAAGAAGAAGCTGGAGGAGCTGGGGATCGAGGTGGACGAGGAGCAGCTGCGGGAGATCGTGCGCCGGGTGAAGGAGCTGGGCGACAAGGGCAAGCGGGTGACCGAGGAGGACCTGGAGGCGATCGCCCGGGACGTGGTGGGCGAGGTGCCCGAGTCCGAGGCGGCGGTCCGGCTGGAGGAGTTGGCCGTCATGACGGGGAATCGGGTCACGCCCACCTCCTCCGTGCGCGTGCGCCTGAAGGGCGAGGAGCGGAGCGCGGCCGCGACGGGCGTGGGGCCCGTGGACGCGGCCCTCCGGGCCCTGCGGGAGGCGATCGAGGAGCTGGGCCTGGACGTGGAGCTCCGGGAGTACCGGCTGGAGGCGGTCACCGGGGGCACCGACGCGCTGGCGGAGGTGGTCGTGAAGCTGGAGGACGAGGAGGGGAACGTGGTCACGGCCCGCGGGGCCTCCGAGGACATCGTGATGGCCAGCGTCCGGGCCTTCGTCAGCGGCGTGAACCGGCTGGTCCAGCGGCGGGAGGAGGGCTAGACCGGGGACTCCAGCCCCAACCGCTCCGCGACCTCCCGGACCGCCCGCACCGACCCCTCCGGCAGCCGCAGACCCTCCCGGAGCGCCCGCTCCCGGCGCCGGAACTCCGGCTCACCCGGCAGCAGCACCTCCTCCCCCGACTCCTTCACCTCCGCCACCAGCCGCTCCAGCCGCTCGAAGTACTCGTGCTCGTCGACCAGCGCGGAGAGGTCCAACGCCGCGAACAGGTCGCCCTTGTTGCACGGGACCGTGGGATCCGTCGTGCCCCGCACCTCCCGACCGGCCGCCGCCCCCACGGCCGGGCCCGCGAGCACCTCCAGCGCCAGCCCGAGCGCGTACCCCTTGTGACCGCCGAACGGGAGCAGGGCCCCCTCCAGCGCCCGCTCCGGGTCCGTGGTGGGCTCACCGTCCGGGCCCACGGCCCAGCCCTCCGGGATCTCGCGCCCCTCCTTCCGCGCCTGCAGGATCTTCCCCCGGGAGACGCGGCTGGTGGCCATGTCCACGACGATGGGAGGACCGTCCCGGCGCGGGAGCGCGATGGAGATCGGGTTCGTCCCCAGCACGGCCCGAGAGCCCCCGTACGGGGCGACCGCCGGCTCGGTCCCGCAGGTGGCGAACCCCACCATCCCCCGCTCGGCGATCAGCGTCGTGTAGTACCCGGCGATCCCGTAGTGGGAGGCGTTCCGGACCGCCACCACCCCCACCCCATGCTCCCGGGCCAGCTCCACGGCCTTCAGGGCGGCCCGACGCCCCACCACGTGCCCCAGCGAGTGGGCGGCGTCGTACACGAGGACGGCCCCGCGCCGCGAGACCCGCCTGAGGGTGGCCTCGGCGCGGATGGCGCCCCGCTCGAGGCCCTCCACGTACCCGGGGAGCCGCAGGACGCCGTGCGAGTGGAAGCCGCGGAGATCCCCCTCCACGATCGCCTCGGCCGCGACCTCGGCGTCCCGCCGGGGGACGCCCACGCTCGAGAGGGCCTCGGCCACGAAGGCCCGGAGCTCGCGCGGGTCGACCCTCAACGCTCATCCTCCCGGAGCGCCCGGGTGAAGCGGACCTTGATCTCCTCCGGGGTGAGGTCGATCAGCGGCACGTCCGCGTTGCCGGGCTCCACCTCCAGCCGGACCATCCGGGGACCGCGGGCGTCGAGGGCCCGCTCCAGCGCGGTCCGGGCCCCCTCCGGGTCGTCCGCCTCGTAGTACCGCAGCCCGTGCGCCCGGGCGACCCCCTCCCAGTCGATGAGGTGGGAGGGGGTGGGCTGGTCGCCGGTGGTCGCGTACGTGGAGTTGTCGACGAGGACGAGCGTGTAGTTCTCCGGGGACTCCTGCGCGATCGTGGGCAGGATGCCCATGTTCATCATGAGGCCGCCGTCGCCCTCGACGGCGAGCACCTCGCGCTCCGTGGTCAGCGCGAGGCCGAGGCCGACGGAGCAGGACTGCCCCATCGCGCCGAGCAGGTAGAAGTTGAGCGGCCGATCGTGCGCGTGGTACAGCTCCCGGGCCGGGAAGCCGAGGTGGACGGTGACGATCGCGTCGTGCCGGTCCGCGACCCGCCCCACGACCCTCAGGGCCTCGATGCGGCGCATTCGACGACCCCCGGAGGAACATACTAAAGATGGGAGGCCGGCGGCGCCGGGCGGGGCGCGTATGAAGGCGTTTGAGCGGTCGATCCGGGTGCCGAGGGTGGACGGTGCCACGGTCATGCTGGACAAGGGGTTGACCCCGGAGTTCGTGCGCTCGTTCTTGAGGGTGGCGGGTGAGTACGTGACCGGCGTGAAGATGGGTTGGGGCACGGCCCGGCTGATCGATCGGGAGATCGTGAAGGAGAAGGTGGAGCTGTACGCGGACGCGGGGCTGGACGTGTTCCCGGGCGGCACGCTGGCGGAGATCGCCGTGTCCCAGGGCACGTTCGAGGACTTCCTGAGCGAGCTGGACGAGCTGGGGTTCAACGCGGTCGAGATCTCGGACGGTATGATCCCGATGTCCATCGAGCGGAAGTGCGAGCTGATCGAGCTCGCGCGGGAGCACGGGTTCACGGTGTACGCGGAGGAGGGGAAGAAGCGGGACGAGGAGTACTCGGTCCTGTCCCCGTCGGACATGGTGGGTCGGATGGTGCGGTGCGTGGAGGCGGGCGCGGAGTACGTGATCGTGGAGGCGCGGGAGAGCGGGGAGCACGGGCCGATGGGGGCGGAGAAGCGGGAGCGGGTGCGGATCCTGTCGGAGATCGTGAAGGGTGTCGGGATCCGGCGCGTGATGTTCGAGGCGCCGGAGAAGGAGCAGCAGTTCGAGCTGATCGTGAAGTTCGGCCCGGAGGTGAACATCGCGAACGTGCCGCCGGATGAGGTCATCCCGCTCGCGACGCTGCGGGCCGGGCTGCGGGCCGAGACGATGGGTCGCGTGGCGCTGGACGGTGAGTAGCCTTGAGCGTGGACGAGCGGATCGTGGAGGCGCTGGAGCGGGCCGGCATCACCTTCGCCTGCTGGCTCCCCTGCTCCCTGCTGGGCGGCGTGATCGAGCTGCTGGAGGAGCACCCGGACATCAGAACCGTGCGCGTCTCCCGGGAGGAGGAGGGCGTCGGGATCTGCGCGGGGGCGGCGCTGGCCGGGGAGAGGCCCGCGCTGGTCATGCAGAACTCGGGGCTCGGGAACGCGGTCAACGCCCTCTGCTCCCTCACCCTCACCTACCGGCTCCCGCTGCTGATGCTCATGAGTCACCGGGGCTACCTGCACGAGGACATCCCGGCGCAGGTGGGGATGGGGAAGGCCGCGCCCCGGATCCTGGAGGCGCTCAACCTGCACACGTACGTGGTGGAGCGGCCCGAGGACCTGGACGTGATCGAGGGCGCGTGGCGGACGGCGGAGTCCGCCGGCGAGCCCGTGGGCGTGTTCCTGACGCCGCGCCTGTGGGCGTCAGAGTGAGCCGGTGAGCTCCTCGAACTCGTAGTAGTTGACGTCGAAGTCGTTGTCCACGACGGCGACGACGAGGTCGAACTCGGTGCCCCGGAGGGACCGCACCCACCGCAGGACGTCCTCGGGCGTGAAGTCGTCGGTCTCCTCGTGCAGCACCTTCACCGCGATCCGCTCGTCCTCGCCCCGGAAGGCGCGGAAGTCGGTGCCGAACCGACGACCCGGCTTGGGCTTCCAGCCGCGCTGCCGCAGGTCCGCGTAGACGGCGTAGCGGACCGGGAACCGCGGGTCCTCTCGCAGGAACGCCTCGATCAGCCGGTCCAGCGTGAGCCTCTCTCCCTCCCTTTTGACCTCCAAGCGGCCCACCTCGCAGAGGAACGTCGCCTCCTCGGGCCAGAGCCAGAGTCCCTCCCGGGACGGCTTGCCGTACATGGAGGAGTAGAGCCGGTTCGCCTGGCGCTTGTTCCGGACCAGGACCTTCCCCTCTCGCAGCTCACCGGTTACCGTCATCGAGCACCACCCGCAGGACCGTGTCCCCCACCCGCACCTCGTCCCCCTCGAACACGAGCCACCAGGGCCGGGTCACCCGGCGCCCGTTGACCCGGACCCGGCCCCGCCTGATCAGCTCGCGGGCGCGCCGGCGACTCTCCGCGACGCCCGACGCGACGAGGAACTGGTCGAGCCTCAGGCCGCCGACGGGCGCCCTCAGCCCGGCTCCCCGCCCTCCTCCCGCTTGGGCACGCGCGGCTTCCTCACCTCGTAGATCGGCTTGCCGTCGATCGTCTCCGGCGCCAGCCAGTCGATCACCTTGTCGACGTCGTCCGGGTCCTTCGGGAAGATCTCCACGACGATCGGGCCCAGGGGGGACTCCCCGCCCTCCGAGAAGCTCACCGCGTTGGCGAACGCGGCCTGCTTGTTGAGGTGGAAGAGGATGGAGCCCTCCGCGGTCACGCCCTCCCGCAGCACGCGCCGGGCCGCGTCCAGGATCTCCTGCTCCCGCAGCCGCTCGTAGAGCCGGCCCAGGGAGAGCCGGGCCTGCGGGCCCCGGCACTCGAACTCGATCCGCTTGACGTCGCCCAGCCGCTCCTCTCCCACCTTCTCGAACAGGTCCAGGTCGAAGAGGTTCCCCAGCGCCTTCAGGACCTTCTCCTCGTCCTCAGTGGGGTACACGTACGTTGTCAGGACCACCCGGGAGATCATGCGGGTTCTCACCCCTCAGCAGGGAGCGCAGCACGGACCGGCACTTCTCTCGGAACTCTCCCAGGCTGATCCGCTCGTTCACAATCATCACGTCCGCCCGGGAGATCACCTCGCCGATGCCGAACCCCAGCTCCCGCTCGTCCCGCTCCTCGAACTCCCGCCGCGTCTCCGGGTCGTCCTCGCGACCCCGCTCCCGCAGCCGCTCGAACCGCGTGTCCGGGGACGCGTGGATGGCCACGATGACTACGGACTCCTCCCCGAACCGGCTCTTGAAGTACTCGATCTCCTCCGGGTTCCGCACCCCGTCCACCACGACCACGCCCACCCGGCGCAGCTCCCGCTCCACCTCGTCCGCCACCAGGCGGGCCACCGCGTCCATGCCGCGCTCCTCCCGCAGCCGCCGCGCGGTCTCACCCACGTCCAGGCCCCGGCGCCGCGCCTCCCGGCGCACCGCGTCCCCCATCACAACCACCGGGACGCCCTCCTCGCGCGCCACCCGCACGAACTCACCCTTCCCGGCCCCGGGCATGCCGACCACGCAGATCAGCATCCCGCTCACCCCCCGGGCTTTCCTCGCCGGAATCCCGTATTTTAAGACTGGGAGGGCCCGCGCGCCCGGAGGAACCGGCGCAGCCGGCGCGAGTCCACCCGCTCCAGGAGCTCGGCGGCCAGCGACATGAGCTCCCGGTCCACGGGGAACGGGTCCCCGGACTTGCACCCGAACGCGAGCGTGTACTCCGCCGGGTCCCGGTAGTCGGGCCCCTCCCCGTGCACCACCTCCGCGATCAGGGCCAGGGCCCGCGTGAGCGAGGGTCCGACCCCGCGCGTTCGCAGGAGGTCCGTGAAGTCCTCGGGGTCCCGCTCGTACAGCCGCTCCAGCGCCCCCCGGTCCAGCCGGCGCGGCAGGCGGCGCAGGATCCCCTCCGGCACCTCCACCCCGCGGTCCGCGTCGAGGAACCGGTCCAGGGGCCCGCGGATCGCGGCCCGCACCCTCCTCCACTCGCGCAGGACCCGGTCCGGTCCCTCGGAGACCAGGTCCAGGATCGCCCGGCGACACCCGGCCGGTCGGTCCCCCTGGAGGGAGAGCACGTCGGCGGGCGCGCTGGCGGCCACGGGGTGCCGCTCGGTGAAGCGCTCCGCCTCCCGCCAGCTCCAGTGGTACCGGCGGGCGGTGCGCGCCTCCGGGTTCATCCCCTGCTGGATCACGACCCAGCGGCCCGACTCGTCGAAGGCGATCGTGTGGTGGTAGAGGTCGTGCCCGTCCTGCAGGCAGACCGTGTCGGACTTGGCCGCGAGCCGGCTGGCGTCGATCAGGGGCTCGGGGTCCACGTCGAGCGCCTCGGCCCGCTCGCGGATGAGCTCCGGGGTTCGGAGCCCCAGCCGGCCCTTCCCGCCGACGAGGGTGAGCCCGTGCTCCTCGGGGTCCAGGGCCTCGCGGAGGGCGGCGGTGACGACGGTCGTGCTGCCGGAGGTGTCCCGCTCGTAGCCCAGGAGGCAGGCGAGGGATTGGAACCAGCGGGGGTCGGCGAGGCGGCGGAGGGCGCCCTCGGTCCCGTGCTCCTCGACAATGAGGCGGAAGAGCTCGCGGGAGAGTCGGACCATCTCGGGGAAGTGTCGGGGTGGGGGGCAGCGAACCAGTCGGAGGTCGGCGGCGCGGGGCAACGACCTCAGCCCCGTATCGTTACGATTTTCGTAACGGTTCCCGGTGGTGCCGGGGCCGGGATTTGAACCCGGGACCTCGGGGTATCCCAGGCCCGAGTCCCCCTCGCCCCGGGTCATCGGGCCCTATGAGCCCCGCGCTCTACCAGGCTAAGCTGCCCCGGCCTCCAGCGGGCCGTCCGGTCGCCTTTTGTGGGTGGCTAAAAAAGGTTACGTGGGGTGCGCCGCGTTGGAGGCGCTGGTGACGCTGACCCCGGACGTTCGGCCGGAGGACACGGAGCGCGTGGCCCGGGAGATCGAGCGGCGGCTGGGGCTGCGGGCGCGCCCGGACCCGCTGAAGCCCGTGCGGCGGTTGCGGGTGGTGGTGGAGGGACCGGGGGACGTGGACGCCCTGCGCCGGGAGTTCCCGGAGGTCTCGCGGGTGATCCTCGTGCGGGCGGAGGGGTCCTCCCCGGACCTGGAGACCGTGGTGGAGCGGGCGCGGGAGGCGGTGCGGGGTCGGATCCGTCCGGACGAGACGTTCGCCGTGGACGCGCGGCGGCTGGACAAGACGCTGCCCTACACGTCCCGGGACCTCGCGCAGGCGGTGGGGGACGCGGTGCGGGAGGAGACGGGGGCCTCGGTGGACCTGGACAACCCGGACCGGTACGTGGACGTGCACGTGTCGGGGGAAGGGTTCCTGATCGGGGTGACCCCGGCGACGCTGCGGGAGCCGAGCCGGCGGTGGTTGCCGGCGGACGCGTTCCGGCACGTGTACGTCTGCTGCGAGCGGCCGGAGCTGGAGTACGAGATCGCGGACCTGATCCGGGTGACGGCGGCGCTGGGGCTGGGTGGGCTGATCCTGGTGCGGCCGCGGGGGGAGAGTCTGGAGCGGGCGCGGGAGAAGATGGGGGCGGCGTCCCTGGTGGACCTGCGGGTGGTGGACGAGTTGGAGCGGGCGGTGGAGGGGTTCGACGTGGTGGTGGGGCTGCACCCCACGGGGTCGGAGGGGGAGGAGCGGCTGGTGCGGCTGGCGCGGTCGGGGGAGCGGGTGTGCCTGCTCGTGGGCTCGGAGCGGGAGGGGCTCAGCCGGCGGGCGAAGCGGCTGGCGGACGCGCTGGTGCACCTGGGGCCGACGACGGCGGAGCCGATGCGGACGGCCAACGCCGTGGCGTACGCGGTCGGGGTGCTGGCGGGAGCCGCGATCGATTAATCCCGTCAGCCACCGCTCCCACTCTTCATCGGTCGCGCCTCGTAGACCCGGTTGACACATCATCCGGGGGACGAGCGCGTGCTCGAGCGGGTCTTTCGGCGGGTGCACCGGGAGGGCCGCGGGGCGTTGATCGGGTACCTAACTTGCGGGTACCCGGGGCTGGAGGAGACGGTCGAGCTGGCCCGGGCGATGTGCCGGGGCGGCGTGGACATCCTGGAGCTCGGCGTGCCCTTCTCCGAGCCCATCGCGGACGGGCCGACGATCCAGCGGGCCGTGGACGAGGCGCTGCGGGCGGGGGTCACGCCCTGGGACTGCCTGGAGGTCGCGGAGGAGGTTGCCGACTTCGCGCCCGTGGTGCTCCTGTGCTACTACAACACGCTGCACGCGAACGGGATCCGGCGGTACCTGGAGGCGGCGGCGGAGGCGGGCGTATCGGGGATCCTCGTCGCGGACATGCCCGTGGAGGAGTCCGACGAGGTGTGGCGGGTGGCCCGGGACCTGGACCTCGACGTGATCTACCTCGTCGCCCCCTCCACGACCGAGGAGCGCCTCGAGAGGATCGGGGAGCGGGCCTCGGGCTTCGTGTACGTGATCTCCCGGTACGGGGTCACGGGGGCGCGGGAGGACCTGTCCGAGGGGACGCTCGAGCTGGTGCGCTGGGTCCGGGGCTACGTGGACGTGCCCATCGCCGTGGGCTTCGGGATCTCGAAGCGGTGGCACGTGCGGGAGGTCGTGGCGGCGGGCGCGGACGGGGCGATCGTGGGCTCCGCCTTCATCGACGTCATCCACGAGTCGGAGGACCTGGAGGAGGCGAAGGAGGGCGTGAGGGAGCTCGCGGAGCGGCTGGCGGAGGGGGCGCGGGAGGGGTACGAGCGGCGCTCATCGGGTTAGGGCGCGCCGGATCGCGTCCTGCAGCAGCGACGAGGCCCGGCTGGCGGCCCGCTCGGCCACCCGCTCCAGGTCCTCCTGCAGCACCTCGTCGGCGACCTCCAGCACCAGGTTCAGCGTCTCCTCGAGCTCGTCCGGGTCCGCCGGCGGGCTGAGGCTCGCCCGCGACATCTCCTCCTCCAGGTAGTCCTCCAGCAGGCCGCAGGCGCGGTCGGACAGGGCGGGCACGAAGCGCTCCCGCAGCTCGGTGTCGATCGCCTCGCGCACCGCGTCCTCGTCCACCTCCAGCCGCTCCGAGAGGTACACCTCGAACCACAGGTTCATCAGGCGGTCCAGGAGCCGCTCCCGGACCTCGTCCGTCGACACCATCCGGCGCTCGGCCATCGGATCCCGCCCCTACTCCTCCTTCAGTTTCAGGTGCTCCTCCAGGCGCTCCAGCAGGCGCTCGGAGCTCCGCTCGGCCACCATGCCCAGGATCCAGCGCGTGTCCTTCAGCGCCCGCTCCACCGAGCGGCACACGGCGTCGACCAGGAACCGGTACTCGTCCACGTCCACCCCCGCCTCGGAGAGCCGCTCCAGGTACCGGTCCCGGAAGTCCTCCCCGAACCGCTCCAGCTCCTCGTGGATCGCCCGGGCCAGCTCGCCGGGCTCCAGCTCCTCGCGGACCCGACCCATCAGCTCGGGCAGCAGCTCCCGCACGGGCTCCGACACCGTCGACCCACCCCCGCCCGTCCCCGGGCCGCGACCGCATAAGTCGTTCGAAAGTGGGGCGGTCGGGAAGTCCGCCTCCGCTCATCCCCGGCGCCCCGGGTCGCCCAAGGCTGAACTCCCCATCCGCGCAAGACTTTTGACGGCGATAACGCCGGCGTACCGGGGGCCCGGGCCCGCAGCTCAGTCCGGTCAGAGCGCGGGGCTCATAACCCCGTGGTCCCGGGTTCAAATCCCGGCGGGCCCACCGCCCGGATCGTTATAATAATCGTAACGATAGGCGCCCGGGGTCAACCCGACGAGACCAGCGCGGGGACGGGGTAAAGGAAGGACACCGCCACCATGCTCGGCCAGTCCAGCCGGCCCCGACGACCCCGCACGTAGAGCGCCAGCACGGCGATCATGGGCACCGCCAGGTACGCCAGGTCCCGGGTCGAGAGGCTCCACCCCGTGAGCGTCAGGCCGATGGAGACCGGGAACGTGGCCTGAAACACCATGGCCCCCGTCACGTTCCCCAGGGCGAGGCGGTCCCGGCCCCGGGCGTACCAGATCACGCTGTTCACCTTCTCCGGCAGCTCCGT
This sequence comes from Methanobacteriota archaeon, assembly GCA_027064305.1. Taxonomy (GTDB): domain Archaea; phylum JAADCQ01; class Methanopyri; order Methanopyrales; family Methanopyraceae; genus Methanopyrus. The sequence goes on along the minus strand of JAMOPY010000030.1, from coordinate 10,693 downwards.
GGCCACCGGGGTGAGCAGGGAGGAGACGAGCAGCGGGCTGAGCCCGAGGCTCAGGGACAGCGCCTCCACGCCCCGGGCGAACCCCTCCGCGCCGAGGACCATCAGGGCCACGGAGGCGACGATGAGGAGGGCCGCCAGGGCGGCCGCCGCGACGGGGTTCGCCACCCGCAGCGGGATGGACGGGGCCTCCGGCGGCGCGCCCTCCCGCATCAGCCGTCGGAGGTATCGGGCGTACAGGAGGAGCAGGGTGATCGCGACCGCGCACCTCAGGGTTCGGTGGTTGAACACGGTGGCGAGGAGGGCGAGCGAGTAGGCGGCGAGGAAGTGCGGCGCGTCGAGCCGGAGCTGGTCGCACCGGACGTGGGGGGAGTCCCGGTACCCGAGGGCGTGGGCGAGCGCGACGGTGATACCGCCCATCCCCATGGCCAGGGTGGAGAGCATGAGTGGGGCGCCGAGGATGGCGCCGATCGCCACCCCCTCCCGGCACCCCGTGAGGAGGGCGACGATGGGGACCAGGGTCTCCGGGAGGGCGGTGGCCACGGCCGCCACGAAGCTGCCCAGGAAGCCCGAGGGTAGCTTGAACCGGTACCCGAGCCACTCCACGGCGTTGGTGAACACCCAGGATCCGAGGAGGATCTCCGCCAGTCCCTCGATCAGCTCCACCGTCACGCTCAACCGGGGGTGCCCCTCCGGTGTCCCGTGAGACGATCAAGCTGAGCCGGTGCGGGCTCCGGGCGCCTCGGCACGAGCCCGTTCGGCGGTCCTACCTCGAGCGGCTGCGCCGCTTCCGGGACTATCAGGTGAGGGAGCTGTACGAGGCGGGCGTGCGTATAAGCGTGTTGGCGCGGCTGTTCGACCTCTCCGAGGGCGAGGTCAGGGAGATCCTGCTGCGGCCCCCGAGGTGCGCCCGGTGCGGTCGGAGGCTCCGGCGGAACGCGCCGCTGTGCCCGGAGTGCGAGCGAACGCTGAGGGAGTCCGGGGAATGATCGGCGCGGTGCTGATCGGGGGACGCGGTCGGCGGATCGGTGGTGATAAGCCCTGGGTGACGGTGGAGGGGCGGCCGCTAGTCGAGTGGGCGGTGCGGTTGCTGCGGATGGTGGGGTGCGAGGAGATCTACGCGGTCGCCCCCGTCCGGGACGCGCGCTGGGACGGTCCGGTCATCCGGGACGAGGGGGTGGGTCCCGCGGGCGGCGTGCGGGCCGTGCTGCGGGCGTTCGACGGGGAGCTCGTGTGCGTGACCGCCTGCGACGTGGCGTTCGACCCGGAGGCCTTCGCCCGGTGCGACCCGGTGCCGCGGCACGTCCGGGGCACGCTGTTCCCGATGCTCCTGAGGGCGAACGGTCGGGCGCCCCGGGCGCGGTCCGTGCGGGGGCTGCTGCGGCGGCTGGGCTCCACCGGCGTGGAGGTTCCGGCGGTGGACGCGGACCACCCGGAGGATCTGCGGTCGTACCGGGCCCTGCTGCGCCGGGTCATCGGGCGAAGTGCTCGCGGCGCTTGCGCTGGTACTCCTCGATGATGCGGACGAGCTCCTCCCGGCGCTCCTCCCGCTCCTCCTCGCGCCAGCGCTCCCGCACGCGCTCGATCGCCCGCCGGAGCTCGTCCGACTCGACGAGGGCCAGCGTGCCGGCGCGCTTGACGGTCACGTCCCTCCCCTCCTCCAGCAGCGGGAGCTCCAGCTCCCGGAACGCGTCCCGGGCGGGGTCCGGCACGGTGGACTCGTCGGGCACGATCACGGCCTCGGGCCCGAGCTCCCGCAGCTCCCGGACGTTCGACTCGCTCATCCCGCTGGGATCCCGCACGTAGAGGGCGAACACCGGGGGCGTCTCCAGGTCCGAGAGCGCCTCGTGGGAGGCCTTCTCCACCTCGACCACCGGGACGCCCCGGCCCGAGCGGAGGATGGCGTTGAGGCGCTCCGCCCGCCGCAGCCGACGCTCCAGCTCCTGCCGTCGGGACTTCTCCCGGTTGAGCTCCCGGCGGAGGCGCTGCAGCTCCCGCTCCTTCGCCTTCAGCCGCCGTTCCACGCGCTCCTCCACGAGCTCGTCGATGCGCTCCTGCAGCGACTCCAGCCGCTCCCGCAGCTCCCGGTTCTCCCGCTTGAGGCGCCTCACGAGCCGCTCCAGGTACCTCACCTCGCGCTCGTACTCCTCGAGCTTGCGCTCCTTCGCCTCCAGCTCCCGCTCCAGCGCGCGCACCCGGCGCCGGTACCGGTCCACCCGGGCCCGATCCTCCCGGCGCCGGCGCTCGATCTCGCGCTCCTCGCTCACGATCTTGAGCGCGTCGGAGACCGGGAGTCCCTTGATCACGTACCCGGCCGCCTTGATCACGTCCCGCCGCTTGGCGTCCTCCGGCGCCCGCCGCTCCACCTTCTCGATCGTGGGCTTGACCAGCGTGTGGTACGCCTTGATCGCGGCCGCGAGCGCGTCCCGCTGGTGCGTGTCCTTGGGCCGCACCCGCTCGTCCAGCTTGGCCAGGTGGCCCTTCACCAGCTCCCGCTTCTCGTCCACCGAGAGGCTCCGCTTGGGCCGGTACAGCTTAGCCCCCAGCGCCCGGGCCAGCCGCTCCACGGCGGTGGGGACCGGCGAGACGTCCGTGGCCACGACCACCGGACGGCCCAGGGACTCCACCCGCTCCACGATCTCGCTGGGGGAGAGGTTCCGCGAGCTCTCCAGGTGGATGACCGACCCGTCGGCGTTGAGCACGGCGACCGCGGTCGTCGAGCCCGGGTCCACGCCCACCGTGAGCAGCTCCCGCCGGTGCGAGTCCCCGCGGAACGTGATCCGATCCTTCAGGACCGGCTCGACCCGCACCTTCACCTCCGAGGTGTCCACGCGGTCCACGAGGGGCTTGACCCGGTCGTAGCGCTCGTACACCACGAACTCGGCGGAGGCGTACCCGCCCTCCGCCCTCCGCACGTTCAGGTCGTAGTCGATCCCCTCCCGCTCCAGCGCCGCGCGGAGCTCCCGGGTCGCGCGCTTGACCGCCGCGTGCAGGTTCCGGGCGTACCGGGACTGGCTGAAGCCCCCCTGCCCGGGCCGGCGCGCCCGGCCGATCCGGATCCGGGTCTCGTCCTCCAGCACGAAGACCTCGCTGCCCACGCCCATCCGGGCCAGCCGGGCGCACGCCTCGGACTCCTCCTCCGGGCTCTTCGGGTCCGGGACGGGGAGCCCGTGCTCCCGGGCCAGCCGCTGGAGCGACCGCTGCTCCCCGGGCGACCCCGTCACCTGCACCACGCGCAGGGTGGGGTGCGCCTTCACGAGCTCCCGCAGCTCGCCCAGCCCGTCCAGGAGCTCGTGCACGTCGTCCACGGCCAGCACGTCGGGCTCCAGGGACAGAAGCAGGTCCAGGAGGTCCTCCCGGGACAGGCGCCGCTGCAGCACGACCTCATCGTCCTCGAGCACGGTGATCGCGTACTCGGGCGGGTCCTTCCGAACGAGGTCCACGCCGACGACGATCACGATCCCGCGCACCCGCGCGCGGGTTGTCGGGGATGAGGGCGCGCTCACTTGAGAATAAGCTGTCGGGCGACCGAGTTCGCCAGGTGATCGCCCGCGAGCTCCCGCACCACCTCCAGGCACGCGTCGACGGCGAACGCGGGCCCGCGGGTCGTGATCACCCGCCCGTCCCGCACCAGCCCCCGCTCCACCGGCTCCGCGCCCCGCGTCCGCAGCTCCGCCTCCAGGCCCGGGTAGGTCGTGGCCCGCCGCCCCTCCAGCACGCCCGCCTCCGCCAGCACCAGCGCGCCCGCGGACAGGCCCACGACCAGCCCCCGCTCGCGCACCGACCGCACCAGCTCCAGGCACCGCCGGTAGCCCGAGAGCGTCGTGGGCGAGGTCCCGCCGGGGACGATGACGGCCTCGTAGCGCTCCCCGCTCGCCTCCCACACGGTGACGTCCACGTCGAGCCGGAGCCCGCCCGCACCCTCCGCGCGCTCCTCCACACCCACCAGCTCCCAGTTCAGCCCGCCCCGGGAGAGCACGCTGATCGCCGCGCCCAGCTCCAGCTCCTCGAACCCGTCGTCGACGAGGATCGCGATCAACCGGGCTCCCCTCCTCGAAGAAACAGCGCGGTCGGGGAGGCCGGGGGCGTCCGCCGGGTGGGGACGACGGGCGCGGGGGAAAAGAAGTCCGAGGGGGCGTTAGCGGCGGCCGCCTCGGCCCGTCTTCCGGGCCGCGATGTGTCCGACCTTCTGCCCGGGCGGCGCGCCGCGGGCGACGGTCGTCGGCTTGCCGGGGCTCTGGTGGTTGCCGCCGCCGAACGGGTGGTCGACGGCGTTCATCGCCACGCCGCGCACCTTGGGCCACTTGCCGCCCTTCGAGCGCATGTGGTGGTACTTCTTGCCGGCCTTGACGAAGGGCTTCTCGCGCTTGCCGCCGCCCGCCATCACGCCGATGGTCGCGCGGCAGCGGGGGTCGAAGGCGCGAACCTTGCCGGAGGGCAGCTGGACGTAGGTTCGGCCGACGTCGTGCGCCACGATGGTCGCGTAGCAGCCCGGGGCGCGGGCGAACTTACCGCCGTCCCCGGGCCGGCCCTCGATGTTGAAGATGGGGACGCCCTCGGGGATCTCCGCCAGGGGCAGGGTGTTGCCCGGTTTGATCTCGGCGGAGACGCCGCACTCGATGGTGTCGCCCACCTTGGTGCCCTCGGGCACCAGGACCAGGCGCTCCTCGCCGTCCTCGAAGCGCACGCGGGCGACGGGGGCGTTCCGGGCGGGGTCGTGGAGGAGCTCGACGACCTTGCCGACCACCTTGCCCTCCTTCTCCCTCTTGTCGTAGGGCCGGTGCCCCGCGCGACCGCGGTAGCGGTGCGAGGGGGCCCGGTAGGTGGGGGAGCCGCGACCGAGGCGCTGGGGTCGGATGCGCTTGCCCACGGGGAGCACCCCCCTAGAGGATGCCCAGCTCCACGGCGACGTCCTCGGCCCGGTACTCGGGCTTCAGCTTGACGTAGGCCTTCTTCTCGCCGGTGGGCGTGATGAGGGTGTTCACCTTCTCGACCTCGACGTCGAAGAGCTCCTCGACGGCCCGCTTGATCATCGGCTTGTTCGCGTCGCGTCGGACGATGAAGGTGAGCTTGTTCTCCGCCTCGAGCAGGCGCATGGCCTTCTCCGTCGCCAGCGGGTACAGGAGGACGTCGTGCGGGTCCTCGATGCGCGGGCCGCGGCGCTTGGCCATGTGGACGTTCCCCCTACTCGCCCAGCCGCTCCTCCAGGACCTCGATCGCGGAGGGCGTGTACACGGTCAGCCGGCCGGGGTGGGTGCCGGGGGCGAGGTGCTCGACGTTGAGCTCCATCGCCCGGACCACGTCCACGCCGGGGTGGTTCCGGGCGCCGAGCTCGATGCCCTCGAACTCGTCCACGACGATCAGGACGCTCTTCGGCTTAACGTACCGACGACCGCGCCGCTTGCCCTTACCGGCCCGGATGCGGCGCTTCCGCTTGGCCCGCTCCACGTCGGCCCAGAGGCCCAGGTTCTGGAAGAACTCCCGCACCTCCCGGGCCCTCCGCAGCCCCCGCAGCTCGTCCACGACGACTAGGGGCAGCTCCGGGACCTCGTCGATGATGTGGCCCCGGGCCTCCACGAACTCGGGCTTGGCGGTGGCCGCCAGGGCGGAGCGGAGGGCGGCGCGCTTCTCCCGCCGGTTCACCCGCTGGCTCCAGTCCTTCTCCGGCTTCGGCGGGTGGGCCTTGCGCCCGCCGACGGTCTGGGCGACGCGGGCGCCGCGCCCGGCGGCGGGGTGCCGGCTGCCCTTGATCCTGGGCACCATCGCGACGCCGTGGCCCGCGCCCCACGACTCCGCGCTCGTGCGCATGCCCGCGCGCGGGTCCGTGCCGTAGGGCTGCCGCCGGTTCGCCTGGAACGCCAGGACCACGCGTCGGATGAGGTCCTTCCGTACGGGCTCCTCGAAGAACGCCGGCAGCTCGAGCTCGTCCACCCGCTCGCCCTCCAGGTCGAACACGGGGACCTTCACGGTGCGACCCCCCTACGCGCTGGCGGTGCCGCCCAACTGCTCGAGGATGTCCTCCTCGGAGGCCTTCGGCCGGACGCCCTGCTGCGACGTCCGGCTGATGTACAGGATCTCCGGCGCGCCCTTCGGCGCGTTCTTCGGCGGTCGGACCGCGGGCCGCAGCCGGATCAGGCGCTTCTTCGGGCCGGGCACGGTCCCGTGGATCAGGATGTAGTCCCCGCGCACGACGCCGTAGTTCACGAAGCCGCCCTTCGGCGTGACCTCCTCGCCGTTCTCCCCGATCTTCAGGATCCGCTTGTTGTGCTCGGTCCGCTGGTGGTACCCCATCTGACCGGCCATCGGGACCGTCCAGCGCACGCGCGAGGGCGTGATCGGGCCGATCGAGCCCACGTGCCGGCCCTTCTGCTTCCGCTGGGCCTTCCGGTCCTGGATCGTGACGCCCCAGCGCTTGACCACGCCCTGGAAGCCCTTGCCCTTCGTGATGCCGGAGACGTCGACGATCTCGCCCTCCTCGAACACGTCGCTGGCCCGAATCTCCTCGCCCAGGATCTCCACCGCGTACTCGAACCGCTCCCGCACGTCCCGACCGCCGATCCGGTACTCCATCACGTCCGGCTTCTTCTTCGGCACGCCCGCCTTCTTGGGCTGGGTCGCCACGATCACGCGGATCTCGTCCACGACGCCCTCGTCCACCAGCTCCTCGATCTCGTCCAGGTCGCCCGCCGTCCCGTCCTTAGGCACCGTGAAGACGCGGTCCATCTCCAGCTCCTCCGGAAGCTCCGCCCACGCCTCCGTCAGGCACTTGTACCCGTCCGGCGTCGCCGCGTACGCCCGCACGGCCGCGACGTACAGGGGCGGCGCGTCCAGCACGGTGACCGGGACCGCGATCTCCTCGCCCTCCGTCGGGCTGTTCGGCCAGTCGTCGATCATGATCACGTGCGTCATGCCCGCCTTGTAGCCCGCGAACCCCTGGACCCGCACCTTGTCCTCGTCCGGCCAGCTGCGGATCCGGGGGACCGGACGGGACGCGCGCTTGCGCGGGCTGAACGCCAGCGAGCCGCGCCTCGGTCGACCCGGATTCCTGCGTCCTCCGCGACCCAACGCGCGCACCCCCGGCTTGGGCACGGCCCGGTCGGGCGGGGGTAAAAAGATTGACCGTGCCGGAGGCCCGGGAGGCGTGCCGAGAGCTCTTCGAGCGAAAGGACCCGGAGGCCATCCTGGAGGACCTCGTGGACTTCGCCAAGCGGGTGGACAAGGCCTGGGAGAACGCGAACCCGCGCATGGGTGAGATCTCGGCCAAGGACGACGCTCGGGAGATCCGGCGCCGGCGGGAGCTCCTCCTCAGCCTGGTCCACCACTACTTCGACCGGCTGAGCCCGGACCTGCTCCGGGACGCCCTCGGGGTGGAGGAGGGGGAGGTGAGGAGCTACCGGGAGCTGGACGCGATCCTGCGCGCGCTCGAGGAGGAGCTGGAGGAGCGGCGGGAGGACGTGCTGAGGGTCCGGAAGGCGCTGGGGAAGTACGCGTGCGCCCGGATCTACGTGCTGAGCTGGCTGGCCGTCAGGTTCTCCGGGGAGCGCGCCCGGCTGAACTCCTGGAAGGGCCGGCTGATGGAGTCGGAGCTGCTGGCGGAGGAGGCGGCGTTCCTGGTCCCGCTGCTGTGGGACGAGCGGGTGCGGGAGTGGGCGGAGCGGTACCTGGACGGGCTGGGGTTCGACGCGGTCCCGGAGGAGGAGTCCGGGGACGAGGGCGGGGAGGAGGAAGGGGAGTCCGAGGACGGGTGGCTGGAGTTCGGGGAGGATCGGGCGGAGCCGGAGCCGGAGTTGGAGGTGTGCGTAGCGCGGGATCGGCTCCCGCGGTTCGTGGATCCGGATACGGGGGCGGTGGTTCCGGACGCTCGGGCGGGAGATTTATTGGTGGTGGGTGAGACGGCCGCCGGGATCCTGTCGGAGCGTGGGAAGCGGTGGGGAGGCCCGTTCGCGAGGAGGGTGCGTTAACGGGGGCGTTCGGGCATGGTCAAGCTGCCGCGGAAGATCCGGACGTACTGCCCGTACTGCCGGAGGCACACGGTGCACGAGATCGAGAAGGTCAAGAAGCGGCCGCCGCGGAAGATGGCGTGGGGTCAGCGGCAGTTCGAGCGGGTCCTGAAGGGTTACGGCGGCTTCCCGCGTCCGAAGCCGTCCGGGGAGAAACCCACTAAGAAGGTCGACCTGCGGTACCGGTGCACGGAGTGCGGTAAGGCGCACACGCGGAAGGGTTGGCGGGCCGGTACGCTGGAGTTCGAGGAGTAGGGGGTGGGAGCCGTGGCCGAGCGGGAGGAGGAGCGGCTGTTGAGGCGGTTCACGGAGTCGGATCTGGTTCCGCAGCCGCGAAGCCGGTTCCTGAGGGTAGAGTGCGTGGACTGCGGGAACGAGCAGGTGATCTTCGGAAACGCGAGCACGGTCGTGCGGTGCCACGTGTGCGGTCGGGTGCTGGCGAAGCCGACGGGCGGTAAGGCTCGGGTGCTGACGAAGATCAAGGAGGTTCTCGAGTAATGCCCCGGAAGCTCTCGGAGCTGCCGGAGGAAGGCGAGGTCGTGATGGCCACGGTGGAGCGGGTGGAGGATCACGGGGCCTTCGTCACGCTGGACGAGTACCCGGAGGTGGAGGGCTACATCCACATCTCGGAGGTGGCGAGCGGCTGGGTCAAGAACATCCGGGACCACGTGAAGGAGGGGCAGAAGGTCGTCGCGAAGGTGATCCGGGTCAACCCGAAGAAGAAGTACGTGAACCTGTCCCTGCGGCGGGTCACGGACCACCAGCGGAAGGAGAAGCTGAAGGAGTGGAAGCGGGAGCAGCGGGCGGAGAAGCTGCTGGAGATGGCGGCGGAGGAGCTGGGGAAGGACCTGGACGAGGCGTACGAGGAGGCCGGGTACCGGCTGATCGAGGAGTACGGGTCGCTGTACGACGCGCTGGAGCGGGCGGCCTCGGAGCAGAGCGCGGAGCCGCTGCTGAAGGCGGGGATCCCGGAGGAGTGGGCGGAGAAGCTGGCGGAGCTGGCGATCGAGAACATCGAGCCGGGCCGGGTGAAGATCGAGGCGTACGTGGACCTGAGCTGCCCGGCCCCGAACGGGGTGGAGGTGATCCGGGAGGCGCTGCAGCGCATCGAGGGGTACGGTGAGGACGAGGACGTGAAGATGGAGGTCCAGTACGTCGGCGCGCCGCGGTACCGGATCCGGGTGGACGCGCCGGACTACAAGACGGCGGAGCGGGTGGTTCGGGAGGCCGCGCGGGAGGCGATCGAGTACGTGGAGGAGCACGGTGGGGAGGGCGAGTTCCACCGGGAGATCGAAGAGGGGTGACCGCGTGCCCAAGCGGCTCCGACGGTGCAAGGAGTGCGGCGAGTACACCCTGCAGCGGGACCGATGCCCGCACTGCGGCGGCGAGGTGGAGGTTCCCCACCCGCCCCGATTCTCCCCGGAGGATCCGTACGGTAAGTATCGGAGGAGATTAAAAAAGAAGGTGTGGATCAAGAAGTTCGGGCCTCCCCCGAGGGGGGAGGGGGAGTAACGATGGACCTCTTAAAGCTCGCCCGCGGGAGCACCGTCATCCGGCTCGAGTTCGAGCCGGACGTGGAGAAACCCGTGCTGGTGGAGGGCCTGCCCGGCATCGGACACGTGGGCAAGCTCGCGGCGGAGGCCATGATCGAGGACCTGGGCGCGGAGAAGTTCGGGGAGCTGTACTCGCCCTACTTCCCGCCCCAGGTCTCCGTGAATCAGGACGGGATCGTGGAGGTCATGAAGAACGAGTTCTACGTGTACGAGTCGGACGGGTCGGACGAGCCGGACATCATCTTCCTCGTGGGCAAGGCGCAGGTGCAGGGCGAGCTCGGCCAGCACGAGGTGGCCATCAAGGTCCTCAGCACCGTTAAGGAGTTCGGAACGGAGACCATCTTCACGCTCGGGGGGCTGGGGACCGGGACCTTCCCCTCCGAGCCCAAGGTGGTCGGGGCGGCCACGCACAAGGAGATGGTCGACCTGCTGAAGGAGCACGGGGTGGAGATCCGCACCGGGAACGGGGGCGGTAACATCGTCGGGGCCTCGGGGCTGCTGCTGGGGTTCGGCAAGCTCATGGGCATGCGCGGTGCCTGCCTGATGGGCGTGACGCCGGGGCACTTGGTCGACCCGCGCGCGGCCATGGCGGTGGTGGAGAAGCTGTCCGACATTCTGGGCGTGGAGGTGGAGGCGGACTCGCTGCGGAAGCGCGCGGAGAAGTTCGAGCGGGAGGTCTCGCAGCAGCTGGAGGAGATGCCGTCCATGGAGGAGCTGCAGCAGGCGCAGCAGCAGGAGGTGGAGGAAGGGCACCCCGAGGAAGACCTACGGTACATCGGGTGAGGTCGTTGGGGAGGGCGGTTCACCGGGCCCTTTTTTCCGCCCTTCCACCCCTCCTCCTACCGCTGCTTCCCGTGACCTGGACCCTCCACGCCGCGTTCCTGCTCGCCGTCACCGGCGTCTGCGCGGAGCGATACGGGATCCCGGCCACGTCCATGGTCTCCGGTATCCTGGCCGGCACGCTGCTTCTCGGGCACCCGTACGTGGCCGCCCTTGCCGCCGTCATCGGCGAGCTGACCGTGGCGGAGGCGCTCCGACGCAAGCTCTCCGACGATCCGGTCGCCTCGACCCTGCACTCGGCGGTGGGAGGGGCGGCCGCGGCGGTCCTGCTCGGCCAGGCGATGTCGGGCGTCCTCCCCGCCA
>JAMOPY010000029.1 GCA_027064305.1 Methanobacteriota archaeon | reverse complement strand
ACCGTGGCGGAGGCGCTCCGACGCAAGCTCTCCGACGATCCGGTCGCCTCGACCCTGCACTCGGCGGTGGGAGGGGCGGCCGCGGCGGTCCTGCTCGGCCAGGCGATGTCGGGCGTCCTCCCCGCCACCATCTTCGGGCTCACCGTTTTCGCGGCGTTCATCCGGCCCCCGCTGGCCCCGAAGCTCTACGAGCGTAGGGAGCGGTACGACCCCTGGAACTCGATCCTCCTGGCCGCCCTGATGCTGTTCGGGCTCGCCCCCGTCCTCGGGCTGACGAACGCCTGCCTCGCGTTCCTCGTCTCCAAGGGGGTCGACGGCGCGGGCGGGCTCGCCCAGTTCGTCCCCAGGTCCGTGAACCCGGTGATCTCGCTCGAGGGACTCCGGGTCCGGCATGTGGAGGAGGGCATCAGCCCGATCGGCACGATCTTCGAGTTCCTGGCGGCGCTCCTGCTGGGCCTGCTCATCACCGGATCCTGGCGGGGCGGGCTCGTCATGGGGGCGGTGGTCACGGCCGCGGACCTCGCGTCCAACGTGACGGGGGTCGAGCGGTACCACAAGGGGGACGACCTGCTGATGATGTTCGCCGCCGCCTGGACGATCCAGACGTTCGGCGCCCACGGGCTGTTCGAGATCGCCCGGTACCTCCGGCCCGCGGGGTGAGACGGGTGGACTGGCGGTACCTGACCGCCGCCGTCGCCGTCTCCCTGTTCGTGTACTCCGGGATCGACACGGAGCCCCTGCAGTACCGCACCGCCCACTGGGTGCACTCGCTGCTCAACGCGCTGGGCGTGCACCTCCCGAAGACGGGGTACACGTTCCAGGTGGGCGGGATCAACGCCGTGATCGTGAAGGGCTGCGTCGTGTGGCCCGCGATCGCCCTCTTCGTCGGTCTCATCCTCGCGACCCCGGGCCCCTCGCTGACCCGCAAGCTCCTGGCCATCGCCGTCTCGACCGCGATCATGACCGCGGGGAACGTGCTCCGGCTCGCGTTCATGTTCTACATGATGAGCGTCTGGCACGTGGGGTTCCGGGTGGCCCACGACATCGTGGGCCAGCTCATCGGCCTCCTGATCATCGTGCTCGCCGGCTGGATCGCCTTCGAGATCGTCCCGGAGACGGAGGAGAAACTGCGCGAGCTGCTCCCGGTCTAAAAGCCCGCCAGGGGGAGTAGGGTGCCCACCTACGACGCCGACCTCCACCTGCACTCCAAGTACTCCGGGGGCACCTCCCCTCGGATGGTGATCCGGGAGCTCGCCCGCGGGGCGAGGAGGAAGGGGCTGGACCTCGTCGGCACGGGGGACATCCTCCATCCCCGGTGGCGGCGGCACGTGCGGCGCGAGCTGGAGCGGGACGAGTACGGGCTGCTCCGGGACCCGCGCACGGGCGTCCGGTTCGTCCCCACGGTCGAGATCGAGGATCGGGACCGGGTGCACCACCTCGTGATCCTGCCCTCGCTGGACGCGGCCGAGGACCTGTACGAGGAGCTGAGGCCTCATTCCCCGGACATCGAGGAGGAGGGTCGGCCGAGGGTCGACCTCTCCGGGGCCGAGCTGGTGGACCTGCTGAAGGAGCGGGAGTGCCTGGTCGGCCCGGCGCACGCGTTCGTCCCCTGGACCAGCGTGTTCAAGGAGTACGACTCCCTGTCCGAGTGCTACGGCGACGCCGTGGACCGGGTCGACTTCGTGGAGCTGGGCCTCTCCGCGGACTCCGACTACGCGGACCGGATCTCGGAGCTGCACCGGTACACGTTCCTCACCTGCTCCGACGCGCACTCCCCCTACCCGCACCGGCTCGGGCGCGAGTTCGTCCGGCTGGAGCTGGAGGAGCCCTCCTACGACGCGATCAAGGCGGCGATCCGGCGGAAGCCGGGCGGTCGCGTGGTCCTGAACGTGGGCCTGGTCCCGGAGCTGGGCAAGTACAACCGGACGGCGTGCGCCCGGTGCAAGCGCCAGTTCACGCTGGAGGAGGCGGAGCGGCTGAACTGGCGGTGCCCCGAGTGCGGTGGACGGATCAAGAAGGGCGTGCGGGACCGGGTGCTCGAGCTGGCGGACCTGGACGAGCCGAGGCACCCGAAGCATCGGCCCCCGTACCTGCGGATCGTCCCGCTGTCGGAGCTGATCGCGAAGGCGCTGGGCCTCTCGACGGTCACGGCGAAGAAGGTGAACGCCGTGTGGAACGCCCTCGTCCGGCGGTTCGGGAGCGAGATCGACGTGCTGGTCGAGGCGCCGCCGGAGGAGGTGGCGGAGGTGGACGAGCGGGTCGCGAGGCTCCTGCGGGCCTTCCGGGAGGGGTCGGTTCGGATCCGGCCGGGCGGGGGCGGTCGGTACGGGGAGATCCTCGTGGGCGAGGAGGAAGACGGTGAGGAGGGCGGGGAGGAGGGACCGCGGACGGGCGGCGGCAGGGTGGTGCAGCGGACCCTGGACGAGCTGCTCCGGGGGTAGGACCGCGTGCCGCTCATCCGCCGGAGGCGGCTGCGCCGGTTCCTGGAGCGGATCGAGGTGCGCGTGGGGATCGAGGAGGAGCTGTTCCTCATCAGCCGGCGCGGTTCCCTCGTGCGGGCCGCCGACGACGTGATCATGGAGGCGGCGGAGCTGCTGAAGTCGGACCACTCGCTGCTCGACACGTGCTGGGAGTACGTGCTGGGCCTGGACCCGGAGCCGAACCCGGCGCAGATCGAGTACATCACCCAGCCCGTGCCGCCGGAGGAGGCGCTGGAGGCCTGCAAGGTGGGTCGGGAGCTGATCCGGAAGGCGGCCAGCCGGATGAGACTCCTGGTCCTGCTGGAGAGCATGCACCCGGTGGAGAGCGATCCCCTGCCGATCAACGGGACGCACGTGAACCTGGCCATCCGGTTCAAGGACAAGCCGTACATGACGCCGTCCCAGGTCTGCGCGGTGTACAACTACCTGTGGTACCACCTGCCCACGCTCATCGCGGCCACGGCCAACACGCCCTACTGCTGCGGGGGGCGGAACCTCGCGGCCAGCTGTCGGCTGCTGAAGAGCCGGGTGCTCAAGCCCAACCGGCACGCGCGGCTGGAGCGGCCCCCCAAGCGCCCCACCCTGACCCAGACGCAGTACTACGGTCGACTCCGGTACAAGCTCCGGCTGCGCAAGGACACGGAGTTCGAGGAGCGGGTGGTGGCGCACCCGAACGGCAAGCGGTTGGTGGACATCACCCCGCGCGGGCCGGCCTCGAACGTGACGGGGGACGAGAACGAGAGCCCGGAGCGGAACCGGGTGGAGGTGCGGGCGATCGACAACCAGAAGTCCCTGGACTACCTGCACGACGTGATCCTCCTCATCGCGGGGTTGGGCGTGCACGGGTTCTACCTGTACGAGAAGGAGGGTCGGATGAGCCATCCGGACGAGCACCACATGGAGAACCGGGAGCGGGCGATCCGGTCCGGGATCGAGGCGGAGTTCGTCCGAGAGGACGGGATCGTGGAGGCCCGGGAGGCGCTCCTGGAGCTGATCGGGCTCGTGGAGGAGATCGTCGACGAGTTCGGGCTCTCCTTCCGCTCCCAGCTGCGCAACGGGAAGACCGAGCTCGAGGAGCGGCCGTCCCTGAAGGTGGAGCGGAAGTTCGAGGAGCTGGCGCGGTACGAGGGGAAGGAGGTCGTCGTGCGGCTCGGCTCGGACCGCGTCCTGGAGATCAACGGGAAGCGGGTCAGGATCCCGGAGGGGACCCGGCTGGTGGGGCGCCTGACCCCGGTCGCGGACTACGAGTACCGGCGGGACCGGCTGGGGTTCGTCAAGGACATCGTGCGGGCCCGGATCACGGTGGGCGTCGATCAGCCCGTGGTCGTGGCCGAGCGGGAGGGCGTGCTGGGCCGGCTGCCCCGGGGCGTGAGGGTACCGCTCAAAGAGGGGGATCAGATCGTCCAGCTCGAGCACGTGAGCAGGGGGATCGTGAGCCGGTGGTGATCGACGTTCACAATCACCTAGGGGAGGACGTGGACGGCACGGTCCAGACCGTGGAGATGCTGCTCGCGAAGATGCGGGTCAACGGGATCGACCGGGCGGTCGTGTTCCCCTTCAACGACGTCGATCCGGGCGTGTGCTTCTCGAAGGCGAACGATCGGATCGCGCAGGCGTGCTCGGAGCACGAGGAGCTGATCGGGTTCTGCCGGGTGGACCCGAACTGCGAGGAGGCGGCGGTGGAGGAGGTGGAGCGGTGCGTGCGCGAGCTGGGGCTGCGGGGGGTCAAGCTGCACCCGCGCAGTCAGTCCTTCTACCCGGACGACCCGGAGGCGGTTCGGGTGGTGGAGAAAGCGGCGGACCTGAGCGTGCCGGTGATCGTTCACACGGCCCGGGGTGAGCCCTTCTCGGATCCCGTCCGGGTGGGTCGGCTGGCGGAGGAGGTGCCGGACACGCCCATCATCATGGCGCACATGGGTAAGGAGCAGGGGTACGACGCGGCGATCCGGGTCGCGGAGGAGCACGAGAACGCGTACCTGGAGGTCTCCCTGGTGAAGGATCCGGAGGTGATCGAGCGCGCGGCGGAGCGGGTGGGGGAGGAGCGCATCCTCTTCGGCTCGGACTCCCCGTACGGTAGCCCGGCCGCGCAGCTGGAGGTGGTGCGGGCGGCCGACGTGGACCACGATCTGATCCTGGAGGAGAACGCGAAGAGGATCCTGGGGCTCTGAGCTTGCCCCTGAGGAGCCGGGCCGTGGAGCTGATTCTCCGGGAGGGGATCTCGGACGTTCGGGAGCTGTCCGAGCGGCTGGACGTCCCTCCGGAGCGGCTCCGGCGCGCCCTGAGGGGCGTGCCGGGGCTGTCGGTCGACGGCGAGCGGGTGGGCTCGGAGGTGCGGCTGCGCGGGTACGTGGAGGTCCGCGGGGCGCGCCCGATCCTGCTCACGGCCCCGCACGCGCAGGGGCCCGGGGCGGACGTGTTCACCGGGGAGATCGCGTGGTGGGTCGCGCGGATCGCCGGCTGTCACGCGCTCATCGCGACGGTCAGCCGGCGGTCGCGCCTGCCCGGGGAGGATCGACCGGCCGATTACAACCGGGAGTGGACGCGGGACACGCCCTTCCGGCGCCGGATCTCGGAGCTGATCGAGGAGCACGGGATCCGGTTCATCGTGGACCTGCACGGGATGGAGTCCGACCCCATCCGGCCGGAGGTGGACGTGGGGGCGCTGGGCGGCGAGGCCGCGAGGGGTGAGCTCGTCGCGAAGGTGGTGGAGCGGTTGGAGGAGTGCGGGTTCGACGTGGGGTTCGAGCAGGAGTTCTGCGGCGGGGACATCCTGGAGTATCACTGCGACGGTAAGCGGGTGCAGGGGCTGCAGCTGGAGCTGTCCGAGGAGCTGCGGGAGATAGACGAATATAGGGGCATCCTGGCCGTGCTGGTGGTCGTTAACACGCTACTGGGGGAGTTGTGATACATGGTAGCCGTCGTGCTCGTGGGGCATGGCAGCCGCCTCCCGTACAACCGCGAGGTGGTGGAGAAGCTCGCCGAGTACGTGGAGGAGATGGGCGACTTCGAGGCCGTGGAGGTCGGGTTCATGGAGTTCTCGGAGCCGTCCATCCAGGAGGCCGTGAAGCGGGCGGCCGAGTCGGGGGCGGATCGGATCGTGGTCGTGCCGGTGTTCCTGGCCCACGGGGTGCACACCAAGCGGGACATCCCGAGGATGCTGGGCCTGGAGCCGGACTGGGAGGAGGATCACGGGCACGATCACGATCACGGGCACCATCATCACCACGATCATCACCGCGAGTACGAGCCCGTGGACGTGGACGCGGAGATCGTCTACACGGAGCCGATCGGGGCGGATCGGCGCATCGCCGAGATCATCCTGGATCGCATCAAGGAGGCGCTGGAGGAGTAGACCTTGCCCGGCCTCATCATCGCCACGCTGACCGGGCGCACCGTGGAGGACATGGTCGAGCTGGCCGTCGAGGCCGTGGAGCAGGGCGCGGACGCGCTGGAGGTGCGGCTGGACTACCTGGAGAACCTGGACCTGAGGACGGCCCTGAGGGCCGTTCGGGAGTGCTCGCGGTACGAGCGCGTGATCGCCACGCTGCGCCGGGCGGAGGAGGGCGGGCGGTTCGAGGGCGACGAGGAGCGCCGGTTGGAGATCCTGGAGCGGGTCTCGGAGGAGGCCGACTTCGTGGACGTGGAGCTGGACGTGGCCGAGGAGGACGTGATCCGGCCCGCGTGCCGCACGATCGTGTCGCACCACGACTTCGAGGGTACTCCGGAGAAGAAGGAGCTGTTCGAGCTGCGGGACCGGTGCGCGGAGCTGGGGGACGTGGCCAAGGTGGTCCCCACGGCGCGGGATCACGGGGAGGCCCTGCGGGTGCTGGAGATGGTGGAGACCGCCGACGCGCCCACGATCGGCTTCGCGATGGGCGAGCGGGCCCGGTACACGCGGGTGGTGAGCCTGCTCGTGGGCGGGTACGCCACGTACGCCGCGGTCCGGGGCGCGGCGGCCCCGGGGCAGATGACGGTTCGCGAGGTGAGGGAGGCGTTGGAGCTCCTGGGAGGGCGTTAGAGGCGCTCCAGGATCTCCCGGGCCGCCTTCCTGCCGGAGCGGAGCATGCCGCCGAAGATGGGTCCCATCCGGTAGGCGCCGCGCACCGCGGAGGCGGCCATGCCGGCGACGAAGAGGCCCGGCTTGACCTCTCGGGTGTGCTTCTCCACGAGCTCCTCGCCGCGCTCCGCCCACATCGGTCCCTCTCCCTTCACCTCCACGCCCGCGCACCGGCAGACCGAGGCCTCGTGGCCCGTGGCGTCCACGGTGAACTTGGCCTCCATCGGCAGCGGGTCCACGTGCATGCCGGCGCGCTTGGCGGCCGTCCAGTTGACGACGACGCCCTCGACGCGGCCCTGACGCTCGATCACGTCCTCCACCTCCAGCCCCACGAGGATGACGGCGCCCGCCTCCACGGCCGCGTGGGCGAGCTTGATCGCCGCCTCCACGGGGTTGAACGCGAGCAGGCCCTCCTCGGCGGGTTCCAGCTCGACCCCCAGCTCCTCCAGGAGCTCGGCGTCCTCCTCCATCACGACGCCCGCGGGCAGGAACATCCCGCCGCCGGTCATCCCGCCGCCGACGTACAGCTGCCGCTCGATGACGGTCACCTTCACGTCGTTCCGGGCCAGCTCGTAGGCGCAGGTGAGACCGGCCGGGCCGGCCCCGACGACGATGACGTCGCTCCGGGCCCGGTCGTTAAGCACCTCGTAACCTTTCCTGAGGACGGAGGAGGCGATGGGCCGCTCCAAGGTCGGACCCCGGGTCGTCACTCCTCGGACTCGGAGAGCTCTCGGAGCCGAGCCTCCAGCCGCTCGATCTTCCTTCGGATGTCGTTCCTGAACTCGTTGAACCGCTGCTCCAGCTCCCCCAGCCGTCGGTCGAGCGCGTCCACCCGGCGCTCCACCTGCTCCAGGTCCTCGGTCGTGGCCAGTCCCCAGCTGTCGATGAGCTCCTCCACGCGCCGCTCGATCATCTCGTCCACGCGCTTGGAGATGAGGTCGGAGCTGGACAGGGACAGCTTCCCGGACAGCTTGTTACCCAGCAAGGTGGAGGACTCCCCGGACTCGGTGCTCGTGCGGCTTCGCACGATCAGGGCCACGACGATGATCACGGCGAGCGTGATCACGCCGACCGCGATGAACTCGGCGATGGTCATCACTCACCACCTTCCTCCTCCAGCTTTTCAAGGCTCTTGGAGAGCTCCTCCAACCGCTTGAGCTCGGCCTCAAGCTCCAGCCGCGTCATGCGCGTTTCGACGTCCATATACTTTTCCGCGAGGCTCGTGAGGAGGGAGCGGATCGCGCTCACGCGGTTGAGGAGCCGGGTGTCCTCGGGCAGGTAGAAGAGTAAATCCAGCAGCCGGCGACGCTCCAGGTCGGCCCGGACCAGCTCCACCTTCTCCCGCTCCACCTTCAGCTCGAGCTCCCGGACGCGCAGCTTCCGGGAGTAAACCCGGGCCGCGATCGCGGCGACGATGACGGCCGTGACGCACCCGGAGAGGGCGACGAGGACGGTCGGTTGCGCCAGGATCGGGAGGAGGTTCACCGGATTATCCCCGGAGCTCGCGGCTCAGCGCTTTGATAACCTTTTCCGCCGACTTCAGGTCGCCGGTGATGTCGACGGTCAGCGGGGTGATCACGATCGACCCGCGCCGCAGCTCGTAGAGGTCCGTGCCCTTGGGCGGGTCCTCGATCACGTCGCCGTCGATCCAGTAGTACCGGCGACCGCGGGGATCGTGCCGCTCCTCGATCCTGGGCCGGTACATGGTGAAGGCCAGCGGGGCGGCGGTCACGCGGCCGTTCCACCGCTCCGGGCTCGGCACGTTCACGTTCAGGACGCCCCGCCAGTCGACGTCGGAGAGGACGCGCAGCAGGCCTCGAAGCACCCGGGCGGCCAGGGTGAAGTCCACCTCCTCGTCGTCCGGGTTGTTGTCCATCCGGGCCCTGGGGCTCCGGACCTCCTGGGAGATGGCGATGGCGGGGATGCCGTTACCGTACGCCTCCAGCGCCGCGCCGACCGTGCCGGACGTGGTGATGTCGGCGCTGAGGTTCTCCCCCAGGTTGATCCCGGAGACGACGAGGTTGGGTGGCTCGTCCATGAGGGAGAAGGCCCCGATCAGCACGGCGTCCGCCGGCGTCCCGGAGATGGCCAGCGCCTCCACCCCTTCGATCCGCATCTCCTCCGCCCGCACGGGCTCCAGCAGGGAGATGCTACGTCCCACCCCGCTCTGCTGGGTCGCCGGGGCGACCACCGTCACCTCGCCGAACTCCTTGCAGACGCGGATGGCCTCCCGCAGCCCTGGCGAGGCGATCCCGTCATCGTTGGTGATCAGGATCCTCACGCCAGGGCGCCCCCTTTACCCGACCCTCGTACACGATCTCCGCCGGTCCCTCCAGGAGCGGGCCGTCGTCGAGCAGGACCTTCAGCGGGCCGCCCGCGGTGCTCACCCGCACGGGCCCGTCCGCCCCGAACAGGTCGGCGTACACGAGCGCGGCCGCGACCACGCCGGAGCCGCACGCGGGGGTCCAGCCGACCCCACGCTCGTACGTACGCACGCGCAGGGCGTCCCCGGCCGGGGCCGCGAAGGTCACGTTCACGCCGCCGCGCTCCGCGTACCGGCGCTGGATCTCGCGGGCCTCCCGGGTGAGTCGGCGGGCCTCGCGCACGGGGTCCCGCTCGGTGAGGCGGACGAGGTGGGGCACGCCGGCGTCGACCTCGAAGCCCAGCTCCGTCGCGTCCCTCACCCGGGCGCCGGGCACCTCCACCCGCACCCGGTCGTCGAGGACCTCCACGGCGTGACGGCCCGATAACGTTCTTAGAGCCTTAACGTTCTCGCCGCGCACGTCCGTCGCGTACCGGGCCGCGCACCGGGCCGCGTTCCCGCAGAACTCGGCCTCGGACCCGTCCCGGTTGAAGATCCTCATCTCCACCTCGGACGACCGCACGCGGACGAAGATCACGCCGTCGGCGCCCACGCCCGCCCGGCGGTCGCAGGCCCAGCGGGCGAACGCGGGTTTCTCCCCCTCCGGGACCCGCTCCCCGTCCGTCTCGTCCACGAGCACGAAGTCGTTGAGGGCCCCCTGCACCTTCCAGAACCGCGAGGGGGAAGCCCCCCCGAACCGCGGTCAGAGGCGGCGGAGCGCGTCCACGATCTGCGTCTTCGCCTCCGTCCGCTCGTCCACGTCCTTGACCACCCTCGCCGGCACGCCGGCCACGACCTTGCCGGGCGGCACGTCCTCGGTCACCACGGCCCCGGCCGCCACGACCGCCCCCTCGCCCACGGTCACGCCCTCCAGCACGACGGCGTTCGCGCCCACCACGACGTTGTCCTCGATCACGACGGGCTTGGCGCTCGGCGGCTCCAGGACGCCCGCGATGACCGCGCCCGCCCCGATGTGCACGTTCCGCCCGATCTCCGCGCGGGACCCGATGACCGCGTTCATGTCGATCATCGTGTTGTCCCCGATCTTCGCGCCGATGTTGATCACGGCGCCCATCATCACGACCACGCCCTTACCCAGCTCCACCTTGTCCCGGATGATCGCGCCCGGCTCGATCCGCGCGTCCTTGAACTCGGCGTAGTCCGCGAGCGGGACCGCCCGGTTCCGGTGGTCCAGCTCCCGGTGGTAGTACTCCACCGAGTCGTCGCCCTCGATTACCTCGAGGATCTCGTCGTGCTCCCCGACCGCGACCACGTGGTCGACGCCCGTGAACACCTTCACGCCCTCGACCCGCTCCTCGAGGCGCTCCGCGAGCCCCTCGGGATTGTCCGTCTTGATGTAGAACCGGGCGATGGTCCGCTTGGGGCTCTCGGAGATGTATCGGATGAGCTCCTCCGGGTCCAGGTCCGCCACGCGCCTCACCCCACCAGCTCCAGGAAGTTCCGGGCGATGACGTCCCCGCCTTCCGTCATGAAGCTTTCAGGGTGAAACTGCAGGCCGAACACGTCGTGATCGACGTGCCGGATGGCCATCAGCTCCCCGTCGTCCCCGGCCCACGCGCAGGCCTCGAGCTCGTCCGGGAGGCTGGACTCCTCCAGGACCAGCGAGTGGTACCGCATGGCCTCGAACGGGTTCTCCAGGCCGGAGAGCACGCCCTCGCCCGTGTGCTCGATCGGCGAGGTCTTCCCGTGCACGATGCGGCGGGCGCGCCGGACCCGGGCCCCGTACGCGACCCCGATGCACTGGTGGCCCAGGCAGACCCCGAGGATGGGGATCTCCCCCGCGAAGCGGCGGATGGCGGGGATCGACACGCCCGCGTCCCGCTCCGGGTGCCCGGGACCGGGGCTGATCACGAGCCCGTCCGGGTCCAACCGCTCGAGCCGGGAGAGGGGCGCCCGGTTGGAGACGACGCGCAGCTCCACGCCCTCCAGGGGCGCGAAGAGGTGGTACAGGTTGTACACGAAGCTATCCTTGTTGTTGATCAGCACCAGCCTCCTCAAGGATGGCCCCCACCATCGCCCGCATCTTGTCCTCCGTCTCGCGCCACTCCCGCTCGGGCACGGAGTCGTACACGATCCCCGCGCCGGCCTGCGTGAACCAGCGCCGACCCGTGGAGAAGATCGTGCGGATGGAGATCGCGAAGTCCAGGTCGCCCGTCCAGCTGACGTACCCCACCCCACCCGCGTACGGGCCCCGCTTGTACACCTCGAGCTCGTCGATGATCTCCATCGCCCGCACCTTCGGCGCGCCCGAGACCGTGCCCGCCGGGAAGGTCGCCCGGAGCACGTCCCACGGGGTGACCCCGGGGCGCCGCTCCCCCTCCACCTCGGACACGATGTGCTGCACGTGGCTGTACCGCTCCACCTCCATGAGCCGGGTCACGCGAACGGTGCCCGGGCGCGAGACCTTGCCCACGTCGTTCCGGGCCAGGTCCACGAGCATGGCGTGCTCGGCCCGCTCCTTCTCGTCCTCTAGCATCTCCCGGGCCAACCGCTCGTCCTCCTCCGGCGTCTCGCCCCGGGGTCGGGTGCCCGCGATGGGCTTCGTGACGATCCGATCGCCCTCCAGCTTGACCAGCGTCTCGGGGCTGGAGCCCACGATCCGGCGCTCGCCGAACTCCAGGCAGTACATGTACGGTGACGGGTTGATCTTCCGCAGCCTCCGGTACACCTCGAGCGGGTCGGCCGCGGCCCGCACCTCCACGCGCCGGGAGAGCACGACCTGGAAGATGTCGCCCGAGACGATGTAATCCCGGGCGCGCTCGACCATCTCCTCGAACTCCTCCCGCCCCACGTCCCGGCGCACGGGACCGGCCCGGTACACCCGGGGGGCCGCCGACCCCGTCGCGTCCCGGGCGCACTCCTCGATCGCCTCCGCCCGCCACTCGACCTCGTACCCGTCCGGGTGCACGGAGACCAGCTCCACGCGATCCTCAACGTGATCGTACCGGACGACGGAGTCGTACAGGCACAGCTCGAACTCGGGCCACCGAGGGTCCGGCACCGTCGTCGGCCGCACGTCCAGCCAGTCCTCCACCACGTCGTACGATATGTACCCCACCAGCCCGCCCACGAACCCCGAGCCCTCCACCTCCGGGAGCCCGGAGAACAGGCGGCGCATCAGCTGAAAGTAGTCCTCGTCCGACCGCTTCCGATCCCGGTCCACCAGGTCGTACTCGGGGTCCCAGACGTCCACGTGCACCCGGTCGCCCGAGCACGCGATCCGCAGGGCGGGAGCGAAGCCGACGAAGGAGTACCGGCCGCTCTCCCCCACCTCCGCCGACTCGAACAGGAACGTGTGCGAGGAGAGGGTGCGCAGGGCCGCGTACAGCTCGTCCGGCGCCGCGTCCACGTCCAGCTCCCTCACCGTAAGACGCATCCGGCGCTCCCCGCCAGCAGCTTGGGCGACACGTGCACCTCCAGGTACGCGGCCGCGGTCAGCGCGAAGAGGCAGTAGGAGACGCTGCGCACCACCCAGCTCGGGGGCCGAAGGCTCGCGTCGGGCCACCGCCGGTGCACCCGCTCGCGGTGGATGAGGTGGTCCGCCAGGTACAGTCCCAGCGCCGCGGCCGCGATCACCGTCGGGAGCTCGATCAACCCGTGGGGAAGCAGGAGCAGCTTGATCATCCGGTGCACGCCGAACTTGTCCGCCACCGAGGCGAAGAAGGAGCCCGCCGCCACCCCGTTGATGAAGGGCACCACGAGGGGGCCCAACCGGAGGGTCAGAATCACGTCCGCCTCCCGGTATCGGCTCACCTCGTATCCCATCCACCGGGCCAGTCGGATCAGGGCGTCCGCGTACGGGGGCCGTTCCAACCGGTGCCGCAGTCGGGAGGGGACGATCGACAGGATCGTCCGGTCGATCAGGAGGGCCAGGACGCCGCCGAACACGCACAGCAGCACGACCACCGAGTTCCAGATCAGGATCGCGACGGTGATCCGCTCCCTTCCGAACGGGAGCACGGCCGCCAACCGCTCCACCCGGTGCTTCACGGCGGCGACGATCAGCTTCGGAATCTCCGGGAAGACCAAGTATAGGGCGATCCCGAGGATCGTGGAGGCCAGGAACAGCTCCACCGCGATCCGCACGTACACGTGGAACGGTCGCACCCCGGCGTCGGTCACCGCGGTTCCCCCTCCGTACCGTAGAGGATCCGACGATTATAACGTTGAACTCTTCCCGAGGGTCCCGGCGGTCGGGGATGAGGAGTACGGCGGATTGCCGAGCCGGACGATGAGGAGGGACCCAGTCACCCGACCTCCGCCTCCAGGGTCACGAACACCGGGCCCTTCACCTCGATCTCCCTCCCCCTCTCCGTGACGTACCGCAGCAGCCGATCGGACAGCCGGATGTTCACCTGCGAGGGACGCGAGACCTTCCTCGCCCGGACCGTCGTCTCACCGCCCCCCGACGCCAGCAGCTCCTCCACCTCGTAGGCCAGCCGCGCCGCGAGCCCCTCGTCGAACGAGACGCCCGCGTCCACCCCCTCCTCCCGGATCTCCCGCCCGAACTCGCCCTCCGGCGGGACCGCGTACACGCTCCCGTCCCGCACGTACACCCGGTTGAACGCCGCCGGCCCCGCCAGCGGCTCCCCCTCCTCCCGCTCCACCGCCCGCACGGTCACCTCCAGCCCGCCGAACTCCCCCTCGAACAGCGTCACCTCCACCGGACCCTCCTCGTCCGCGTGCTCCCGCAGCCCGCGCACGACCGCCCGCACCAACCGCTCCCCGAACGACGTCGCCGGCTTCACCTCGTAGTCGATCATCCGCGCCAGCTCCAGGTCCGACGGCTCCCACGGCTCGTGCTCCACGTACGCCAGCGCCCGCACGTCCTCGACCCCGTACAGCACCATGCAGAGCCGCTCGACCCCGATCCCCAGGTTCATCACCGGGTACTCGATCCCGTACTCCGCCAGCGCGACCGGCGAGTACAGCCCGAACGTGGCGATCTCCACCCAGCCCGGGCCCAGCTCCTCGTCCTCCACCGAATCCTCCAGGTCCGGATGGTACGCGTACACCTCCGTCTGCGTGCCCGGCACGTAGTACTTCGACATCTTCTCGTCCGGCACGAACTCGAAATCCTCGAACCCGAACTGCCGCAGGATCGCCTCCGCCACCGCCTTCCCCGTGTCCACCGTCACGTCGTCTCCCACCACCACGCACGAGGCGGAGAAGTAGGAGTACAGATGACTCTCATCCTCCCGCTGCTCCCGCCGGAAGCACCGATCGATCGAGAACAGCCTCAGCGGCGGCTCCTCCCGCTTCAGAAGCTCCGAGAGCGTGATGAACCAGCCCGCCGTCATGTGCGACCGCAGCGTCAGCGGCGGGTCCAACGGCTCCGGCCGCAACCTCCGAAACTCCGGGAACACCTCCTCCAGCACCCGCACCGCCGTCCCGTCGTCCACGCCCAGCGCCTCCGCGATCGCGTGCGTCAGCTCGTCCCCGTCCAGCCTGCCCTTCTTGTACTCGTGCAGCGTCTCCCGCAGCCGCTCCACCTCCTCCTCCGACGGCTCCCGACCCAGCACCTCCGCCAGCCGCTCCACCTTGTCCTCGCCCAACCCCACGTCCGGGCGCGGGAGGCCCGCCAGGTAAAAGCACCGGTCCAGCACGGCCGCCGCCTCCGGCCCGAACTGCCTGTACACGTCCTCCTCCGGGATGATCACCGGGTTCACAACCTCCCTGAACCCCGCCCGCAGGTACGCCTCCCGCAGCCGCTGGATCGTCTCAAAGAGCGGGTGCGGCTCGCCCGCCTCCACCCTGAGCCGCGGATACCGATCCTCCAGCCCCGGCCTCCGAACCAGCTTCGCCCCCTCCTTCCACGCCCGATCGAAGTCCTCCCGCGCCAGCGATCGAAGCTCCTCCAGCCGCTCCCTGTCGAAGGGCATCCGGGCTCCCCCGAGGGTAGACCGCCGCGGTGACCTTATGATAGCGACCC
>JAMOPY010000028.1 GCA_027064305.1 Methanobacteriota archaeon | reverse complement strand
CGATGAAGAGGGGCCAGGGTGCCGAGGCGCCTCGGCCCCCGTCCAACTCGTCATCGGGCCTCAGACTCGGGGTAGGCTCCTCATCGGCCCTACGAGCGCTCCAGGCGGGCGGTAAAGAAGCCCTCGGTTCGGTGCCGGTGCGGCCACAGGCGCCGGACGCGGTCGTGCCACGGGTAGCGGTGGTCGAGCCAGCGCTCGACGCCGGGCGAGCCGAACGTGAACGGCCGCTCCGGCTCGAACCCGTCCATCCCGCGGAGGAATCGGCGCACGACCTCCTCGTTCTCGACGACCGTGACGGAGCAGGTGGAGTACACGAGGGCGCGCTCGACCAGGGGGGCGACGCCCCGGAGGATGGCCAGCTGGCCGCGGGCGTACCTCTTCACGTGCCGCCAGCGGACGGTCCACCGGGCCTCGGGCGAGCGGGCGTACGCGCCGGAGCTGGAGCAGGGCGGGTCGACGAGCGCGAGGTCGAACCGCTCGCCCCGAAGCTCCCGCGCCAGCCGGGTGGCGTCCGCGCGGCGGACCCGCGCCTCGACGCCCCACCTCCGGAAGTTCCGGCGCAGCTCGCGGAGCCGGCGCGGGTTCACGTCCACGCAGGTGAGCTCGAGCTCCCCCTCCGTCAGGGCGTACAGGTAGGCGGACTTGTTCCCCGGGGCCGCGCACGCGTCCAGGACGGCGTCGCCCGGGTCGGGCCGCAGGGCGTACGCCGCGGCGGCCGAGGCCTTGTCCTGGTACGCGACCCAGCCCCGTCGGTACGGTTCCGTGCGCACGGGCGGAACGTCGTGCTCCACCACCCGCAGGATCAGTGGCACGTCCGGGTCCTCCTCGACGACCACCCCCTCCCGCTCCAGCGCGAGGATGGCCCGGTCC
The DNA here is from genome assembly GCA_027064305.1 of Methanobacteriota archaeon. Classification (GTDB taxonomy): domain Archaea; phylum JAADCQ01; class Methanopyri; order Methanopyrales; family Methanopyraceae; genus Methanopyrus. The sequence goes on along the minus strand of JAMOPY010000028.1, from coordinate 34,812 downwards.
GGGTCGACCCGGTGCGCGTGAACGCGGAGGTAGCGCTCGGGCTCCCGGTTGTTCGCCCGCATCAGCCGCTCAAGCTCCTCCCGACCGACGGTGTCCAGGAGGTGGCGGACGAACCACTCGGGGTGGGAGTGCTCGATCGCGAGGCGCTCGACCTCGTCCCGGGCGCGGTCCAGCACGTCGTCCAGGGACAGCTCCTCGACGTCGTACAGGACGGCGTTCACGAACCGGGCGGGCCCCTCCCCGAGCCTCCGGAGCACGATCCGTACCGCCTCGTTGGTCGCGATCGCGGGCTTGACGTCGTTGCACTTCATCTCGAACGTGGCCACGCGGAGCGCGTTGCGCACCCAGGGGTCCAGGTCCGGGACGCGGGCGTTCCGCACGGCCGCCTCCAGGAACGCGTCGACGGTCCGCAGCCGCTTCATCAGCTCCATGCAGTACGCGTGCACGGTCCCCCACACCTTATGGTCCCGGACGCCGGCGTTCAGGAGCACCCGCTTGACGCAGGTGCGCAGGGACCGGCGCGTGCGCTCCCACCGCACGAGCACGCGCACGGTCAGTTCCTGCCGGCTGAGTCCCAACCACCTCCCCCTCGGGGGCCGCTCGCTTGTACCTGAGCGAGGTGCTCGGTGACGGGAGTCGGATCGGGGTGCTCGGGATCGGCGGGGGCGGGGACGTCGTCGGCGCGTCCCACACGTACCGGCGGGCGCGGGTGGACTTGAACCCCGAGCTCCTGGTGCTCGGAGGGCTCACGTGGGAGCGGGTTGTGGTGGATCCGGAGCCGGGCCCGCGCTCGCGGGACGAGATCGTAGGGGACGTTGAGTGGATCCACGAGCGGGTGGGCGTGCTGCGGGGTGAGGCGAGGCCGCGGCGCGGGTCCGAGTTCGCGGAGTCCCGGGTGCGAAAGGTCCTGCGGCGGCTCGGGCACTCGAACGTGCGGGTGGTGCTGGTCGACGTGAGCGGCGGGGTGGAGGGGACCGTGGAGGGGCTGCGGGCGCTGATGGAGCACTTCGACCTGGACGTGCTCGTCGGCGTGGACGTGGGCGGGGACGCGCTCGCCCGGGGGGACGAGCCGGGGGTGGAGAGCCCGCTCGCGGACTCCATCATGACGTGCTCGCTCGCCCGGCTGGACGGGACGGTGCTGGGCGTGTTCGGGTGGGGGTCGGACGGGGAGCTCTCGCGGGAGGAGCTGCGGAGGCGGTTCGCCGAGATCGCGGCCGAGGGCGGGTACCTGGGGGCGGTCGGGCTCACGCGGCGGGACGTGGCGTTCCTTAAGCGGCTGGCGGAGGCGGTGGAGACCGAGGCGAGCCTGGTCCCGCTGCGCGCGGCCGAGCGGGGTGAGCTGGGGCCGATCGAGATCCGGGGCGGGCACCGGACGGTCGAGCTCGGGCCCGCGTCCGTGTGCACGTTTTACTTCGACCCGAGGGCCGTGGCGCGCGGGAGCGTGCTGTGCGAGCTGGTGGACGGGACGCGCAGCGTGGAGGAGGCGCACGAGCGCGTGCGCCGGGAGCTGGGCATCAAGACGGAGCTGGACTGGGAGCGGGAGATGGCGGAGCGGTAGGGGGTCGCCCGCGTGATCCTGAACCGGGTTCGGGTGGAGCGCGTGGTGCGGTGGGCCCTGGAGGAGGACGTCGGGCGGGCCGACCTGACCTCCTCCGTCGTCCGCGGTGAGGAGGCGGAGGCCGTGATCGTGGCCAAGGAGGAGGGGGTGGTCTCCGGCACGCTGCCCGCCCGGGTCGCCTTCGAGCTGCTGGACTGCGACGTGGAGGCACGGGTCCGGGACGGGGAGGAGGTGCGGGCGGGGCAGGAGCTGCTCCGAGTCTCGGGCCGGGCGGTAAACGTCCTCTCGGCCGAGCGGGTCGCGCTCAACTTCCTCATGCGACTGTCCGGGATCGCGACGGCGACCCGGCGGGTCGTGGACCGGGTCCGCCGCGTGAACCCGGACGTGATCGTCGCCGCCACGCGAAAGGTGCACCCGATCACCGGGTTCCTGGAGAAGAAGGCCGTGGCGGACGGGGGAGGCGACCCGCACCGACTGGGCCTGGACGACGCGGTGCTCATCAAGGACAACCACCTGGCCCTGGTCGGGTCGGTGGAGGAGGCCGTGCGCCGGGCCCGGAGGGAGGTGGGGTTCACGAAGCTCGTGGGCGTGGAGGTGGAGTCGCCGGAGGAGGCCGAGGAGGCGGCCCGGGCCGGCGCGGACCACGTGCTGCTCGACAACATGACCCCGGGGCGCGTGCGGGAGGCGGTCGAGCGCGTGCGGAGGATCGACGACGCGATCATCCTCGAGGCCTCGGGCGGGATCACCCCGGAGAACGCGCCCGAGTACGCCCGCACCGGGGTGGACGTGATCTCCCTGGGCTGGCTGACGCACTCCGCGCCCGCCCTGGACCTGAGCATGCGCGTGATCACCTGAGCCGCTCCCGCAGCCCCCGCACGAACTCCGAGAGGGTCATGACGAACCGGGCGTCCGCGATCCGGTGCGCGTACGCGTCCGGGTCGGGGTTCACCGACACCACGAAGTCCGACTCGAATCGGACCGCGAACGCGTCGAAGGAGGCGCCCACGAGGAAGAGCACGTCCTCCCGCACGGTGTTACCCGTGTTGACGCCCGTCGGCGGGATCCCGGGGAGGAACTTGGACGCGTGCTTGGTGCAGTACACCCGGACCTCGAGCCCCGCCCCCTCCAGCGCCTCCCTCAGCCGATCCACCTCCCCCCGCTCGTCCCCCAGCGAGGAGGTGACCGCCGGCAGGTCGCCCGAAACGTCCCCCAGGATCCCCTTCCCGAGCACGAGGGCCGCGCTCTCGTAGAACTCCAGGGCGCGCAGGAGCTCGTCCCAGTCCCCCTCGCCCGTGGGCTCCACCCGGGCCACGTCCGCCGGCGGTCGACTGGACAGGAGCAGGTCCTCCGTCAGGATCACGCACGCGAGCCGGTGCTCCTCCCGGGCGGCCTCCGCGGCGCGGACCACCGCATCCTCGATCTCCCGCTGACTCTCGGGCACCTCCACGCGCAGCTTCCACTCCCGAACCACCCGGGGCAGCTCCACGGAGCACGTGTAGGAGCCCCGCCCGTCGGCGTCCAGCCCCACGATCAGGAGGCCCGGCCAGTCCCCCTCCTCCGCGAGCAGCTGCGCGGCCACGTACACCCCCTTGTCCTTGAGAACCGCGGCCCCGAAGCCCCCGGACTGAGCGAGGCCGATCACCAGCCCTACGGCGTCGAACTCCGAGGCGACCGGCACGACCTCGAACGGGTGGTCTCCCTCCTCCAGCCTCCGGACCACCTCGTTCAGCGGGAACCCGGGCAGGTAGGCCACGGCGTCAGGCTTTACCCTCCTCAGCGCGCCCAACACCTCGGCCGAGCCCAGCCCGGACAACGGCCCACCACCCCCCAAGGGGAGACAATCGGCTTGCTGATCACGCTCCTGGCCCTGGCGCTCTCGCTGCCCGGACCGGCGCAGGGGGCCGGGATCCAGTGGGTGGACCTGACGCCGGGGACGGAGTTCGAGGCGCCCGGAGGGCTGACCCGTATCACCCGGTTGACCACGGAGGTCCGGTTCCCGCGACCGGACCCGGACTACGGGCAGGTGGAGTTCGGGAAGGACGTGGACGGGGACGGCCGGAAGGACCACACGTGGTGCGGCGAGCTGGCGGCGCTCACCCTGTACAACATCGCGGTCGCCGAGGGGCTCTGGAAGCCCGTCCGGGGCTTCCCGCTGACTCCCGAGGAGCTGGAGCGGGTCGAGACGAAGTTCGGTCAGTGCGCCCAGGTGCAGGTGGAGGACGATCAGTACAACGCGCCCGTGCTGCTCGACAAGGCCCCATACTTCCCCACGCTCGCGGCGATCGCGGGCGGTCCCGTCGGGGCGCTGGTGTGGTCCGGGGCGCAGGTGGGGCTGGCGAGGCCGGCGCACGCGATCGTCGTGGTGGGGGCGTCGGCGTCGGGCGACGTGCTCGTCGTGAAGGACTGCGCGGAACCGCAGGATGACCGGTACGACTGGCGGCGCGATTACTTCCTGGTGGACTGGGTCACGATGAAGGCCATGCTCGCCTCGATCGCGGCGCCGAACGCGTTCCTGGCGTTCTTCCCGATGCCCCAGAACGGCGGCGCGCTGCCGGGACCGGCGCGGGAGGCGCTCTCCGACCTCCAGGTCACGAAGGACTCCTTCAAGTGGAGGGAGGGCTCGCAGGATCGGAGCCTGGACATCTTACTGTACCGAGTGAGTACCCTGGACGAGGCGATGCGGGTGATCGCCGCGTTCGCCTACTGCGGGATTCCGGTGCTCTGCCTGACCCCGACGACGCTGCACGTCGTGGCCATGCTCAGCGCGACCTCGATGTCGTGGGAGATGGTGGACGAGGGGTTGAGGTCTCGAGTCGATCGGTTGGAGGGTGAGGTCTGCCGGCTGAGCGCGGAGGTGTCGGAGCTGCGGCGTCGGGTGGATCGCGAGGAGGGGAGGCTGGTGGAAGTGAGCCGGAGGGTGGATGAGGTGGAGGGGAGGTTGGACCGGGTGGAAGGCGAGGTGAGTGGGTTGGAGAGGAGGGTGGGCGAGCTGGAGAGGAGGGTGGACGAGGTGAGGATGGAGGTGAACCGCCTGCGGGATCGGGTTTCGGGTCTGGTTTCGAGTCTGGAGGGGGGCAGGACCCGAGGGGTGCCGGTGGTTCCGGTCCCGTTTACAGGTAGGTCATCGGGTCGCAGCGGAGCTCGGCGAGGGAGGGGCCGGACCGGGCGCACCGGTTGAGCAGTCGCTCCGCCTCGTCGACGTCGGTGGCGACCCCGGTGGGCTTGAGGCCCAGGGACTCCGCCACCTCGGCGGGCGAGGCCTCGGTGGCGGGGTTCTCCTGCCCCCCGGTCATCCCCCAGGCGGCGTCGGTCACGACCACGATGGTGAGGTTCTCGAACCGGTCCCGGTTCTGCGCGATCGTGGCCAGCGTGTGCAGGTGCATGAAGAAGCCGCCGTCGCCCACCACGCAGTACACCCGGCCCTCGGTGCGGAGGCAGTGGCCGAGGGCGACGGCGATCGCGCCGCCCAGCGCGCCGGTGCCTCCGTCCGGGTCCAGTCCGGCCTTGGCGGCGGCGATCGTGTTGTCCCCGAGGTCGACCACGACCCGGTCCCGGTCGCCCACGAGCTCCGCCAGCGGGGCGAGGGCCTCCTCGGGCCGCAACGCTCATTCCTCCTCGAGCAGGTAGATCTCGCCGCGATCCAGGTCGACGCGCACACGGCTGCCCTCGGGGGGCATGAGGTGTCGGTGCTCCTCCCCGTGGTGCGGAGCGTCCTCCGGGATCTCGGGCTCGACGAGCAGCTCCTTAGCCTCCTCGCTGACCGGCTGGGCCTCCCGAACGACCGGGATCTCCCCGTCGTCGGAGAGGGTGCGCACCTCGCCCGTGCAGACGATGGCCACGGCCCCCATCACCTCCGGGTACGTGTCGTAGGCCCCGCCCAGGTCCTGGGTGAAGACCACCTGGCCCTCCTGGATGTCCACGATCTGATCCGGGTGCGTGACGTGGATGACCTCACCCTCCACCTCGCCGCTGCCTCGGACGGTCTTCCCGCGCATGATCAGCCGGGGCAAGCTTGAGGCCCCTTGGTGGTGGAAGACCGGCACCCTTATTTGATCAGCAGCCCCGCTTCCCCTGGCGGGAACGCGCCATCCCTCGACCAGGGGATACGGGACTTTGTCGGAGCGCAGGTGCGAGATCTGCGGTCGCCCGATCCGGGGTCGGGCGAGGGTCGTGCGGGTGGAGGGGTCCGAGCTGCGGGTCTGCGAGGAGTGCGCCCGGTTCGGTAGGGAGGTGGCTCGCCCGAGCGTGGGTTCGGGGCGTCGGGAGCGCGGTGGTCGCCGCCCACCTCGGCGGGCTCCCCGGCCGCGTCGTCGGCGTCCCAGGGGGTTCGATCCGTTTCGGGAGGGGTACGAGCTGGTTCCGGATTACGCGGACCGGGTGCGGGAGGCGCGGGAACGCAAGGGGTGGAGTCAGGAGGAGCTGGCGGAGCGGGTTGGGGAGAAGGTGTCCGTGATCCGGCGGATCGAGGCGGGGAAGATGGAGCCGGACGTGAACCTGGCCCGGAGGCTGGAGAAGGTGCTGGAGGTGGACCTGCTGGAGCCCCTGGAGGCGACGGAGGCCGAGACGTCGGGCTCCGGGAGTGAGGGACTCACGCTAGGAGACGTGGTGGAGATTCGTAAGAAGTAGCCCGGACAGGAGGACTCCCAGGACGACGAGCGTGACCGCCGAGGCGAGGGCAACGCGTCGGAGCCTGGAGGAGCGGCCCCTCCGACCCGCCACCATCGTCGCCACCTTCATGCTGAACTCGCGCAGCCGGTCGCTATCGTTCTGGGCGTAGAGTCGGATCCGGCCCTGCCTTCGGTCCACGACCAGGTACGCGTCGGCCCTCACGTTGCGCTCGTAGCGGCAGACCTTGTCGAAGTGCCGGTGCGCTTCGGTGAGGATCCGGTCGATCGTCTCCTCGTCGGCCTTCACGTCCAGCAGGACCTGCCCGTCCATCTGCGCGGGTTCCTCGAGCACGGCGAGGTCGCAGTGGCGGACCGGCGGTGACTCCTTGATGGTCTCCAGCCGCTCGTCGATGGAGAACTTGTCCACGTACTCGTCGCCGAAGAGGACCATCTTGTCCAGGGAGCGGCAGACGGACGACAGGACCTCCCGGTTGAACGAGTCGATCTCCCCCACGACCACGACCACGTCGTTCTTCGCCCGTTTAATTAGGTTGACGACTTCCGGTATCGTCCAGCCGCTCCTCAGGACGATCAGCGTGGCCTTCCGTCTCACCCTCTTCCCCCGCCTCGCCGACGATCTCGTCCACCGGGATCAGTATGGGCCCCATCTCCTTCACCTGCACGATGATGTACTCGTAGGGGAGGCGGCGCACCTCGTCCGCCGACTTGGTGGGCAGCGTGCGGATCCGCACGCCCTCCACGTTTCGCACCCGGTTCCCGTCCAGCCCGTCGAACCTGATGGCGACGGTGCCGGCGTAGGCTCGGCCCTTGAGCTTGGCGATGAGCGGGGAGGGTTCCATAAAGATGACCTCCTTGATGAAGCTGATCAGGGCCTGCTTGAGGCCGGTCTTGCGCGGGATGCGGACGGTGTCCTCCAGCCGCCCGCTGACCTCCAGGGTGTAGCGGCCCTCGGGTGCCCGCATCTCGTCCACCTCGACCTCGATCCGGGCCCCCGCGTGCCGCTGGCACAGGGCGGTGTCGCGCAGGACGGAGAGGGCCACGACGCGCATGGGACCCTGCAGGCGGCGACCGGTGTGCGGGACCACGCGCGCCGCGTCGAGGATGTGGATGCGCGGGACGGTGCCCAGGTAGTCCCGGTAGGCGAGCATGACGGCCTCCCGAACCGCGTTCTCCGCCTGGTCCAGCAGGATCCCGCCCCCGTAGAGGCCGACGCGGTCGGGCGGCTGGAGGTCGGCGGCCCGGATCATGCGCTTGACGGCGGACAGGATGGTGTCCCGGACGTACTCGGCCACCTCCTCGATGGGCTCGAGCGCCTGACTGCGGGAGATGCCGTACTTGGCGAGCTCCTCGTCGGCGACGGGGGAGTTCAGCTTCTTCTTCAGGCTCTCCGCCTCCTCGTAGGTCAGACCGAACTCGTTCGCCAGGGCGAGGGTGAAGTCACGGCCGCCCACCTTGATCGTCTTGCACAGCTCGAGGCTGGAGTCCCGGATCATGGAGACGTCGGTGGTGCCGCCGCCGGAGTCGATGAGGAGGTAGTCCGTGGCCCGCTGCTCCGCCGTTAGGGACTTGGCCACGGCGATGGGCTCGATGGAGACGGTAATCAGCTTGAGGTTGAGGATGTCCGCGATCCGCTCCAGGTTGTGGACGAGCGTGGGGTTCGCACTCGAGACGATGGCCCGGAACCGCACCTCGGAGGCCCGGCTCCCGATGATCCCCTCCGGGTGCTCCGAGCTGAGCTCGCGCGGGTCGACCTCGGTACCGTTCACCTCCAGCTCCACGATATCCACCGAAACCGGGCGGACGCGGTCGGAAAACTCCAGCCGCTCCACGATCGAGCGCCCGATGTCCTCCCACCCGACGCTGCCCTCGGGGGTCACCCGGATCGCCTTCTCTTGAATCTCGAACCGGTCGCCGGTCATCGACAGCCCGACGCCCTCCACCTCCCGCCGGTCGAGGCCCGCGTTGTTAAGCGCCTCCCGGACCGTCCGCTCCACGACCTCGCTGACGCCGCGGACGTACCGTACGTTACCCCGCTCCATGAGCGTGGGGTCCATGATGTACCGCTCGCTGTACCCCTTGACGACCAGGTTGTCCCCGCGGAGCCTGCCCACGGCCGCCGCGATCACCTCGGTCCCCAGGTCTACGGCCACCACGTTCAAGCAACTAGCCCTCCAGCTGCCCGAGCTCGCGCTGCTTGCGGGACTGGAAACGCCGCACGTCCTCCAAATTAATCTCGTGGGCGGTCATGAAGGCCTCCACCTCGATCAGCAGGTCTCCCAGCTCCTCGAGCACCTTCTCCCGGTCCCCGCGGCGCACGGCGTCCCGTACCTCCAGCGCCTCCTCCACGAGCCGCGCTCCCGTCGCCACCTCCACGGCCCGATCCTTCCGCGGGGTGAGGCCCGAGATCCCGAGGATCTGAGACCTGAGCCGGCGGCTGGACCGGAACCGGTCGATCGCGGCCCTAATCAGCTCGTTCAAGACCGGCGTCCCCTTAAGGCTCGTACACGTACGCGCGTCGACGCTCGCCCAGCTTCAGCACCCGGGCCGGTCCGAGCGCCTCGATCGGGAACGTGTAGCTGACGACCGTGGCGCCGCACGCGGCCAGCTCCTCCGCGAGCTCGCGCAGGAGCGACGGGAAAAGGTACACGAACACCAGGTCCGGATCCAGCCCGCGGAGGTCCACCTCCCGTACGTCGGCCCGTATAAATGTCGTTTTATCGTCTACGCCCAGCGTTTCGCACTTACGGCGCGCGACCCGCAGCACGTCCTCCCGCGCGTCCACGCCCACCCCCCGGCACCCGCACAGGTAGGCGGCGGCCGCCACGAACCGACCGTCACCGCACCCCAGGTCCACCACCAGGTCCTCCGGGCCCGGCCTCAGGCGCTCCAGGATCCGGATCACGGCGTCGATCGGGGTCGGCACGAAGCAGAGCCGGGTGGGGCACGTCACCACGAAGTCGTCGTCCCGGTGGTACTCCACCTCGTCCGGGAACAGCCGGCGGAGCCGCTCAGCCTTCCTCCTGTTCCCGGTCCTCATCCGTCCCGATCCTCCGCTTGGGTGGGTGGTACCCGCGCAGTTCCTCGAACTTGGCGAACCGGCGGAGGAGGCCCCGGTAGATGTCCCCGTGCCGGGGCGTGACGACGATCACGTGCCCGGGCGGGTGGATCTTCGAGATCTTCTCGATGATCTCGGCCGGCTCCCCCTCCGCCTGGGCGATGGCGGCCACCGGGTACGGCCGCTTGACCTCTCCGAGCAGCTCGCGGACGATGGTGTTGGCCACGTCGGGGCTGAGGATACGAGGCTTGCCCAAGATTTTAATACCCGCGTACCTTTCCACATCGGACAGGCAGTTGAGGATCTTCTCGTAGGAGTCGGAGCGCACGATTATAAACACGGTCAGCGTGTCCACCCCGCCGGGGGGTCGACTCTGGAGCGCACAAACGTGGTCGGGGTGGATATCTCAGGGCGCCACGTCGAGGAGGACGGCCGATATAATAGGATCACGGCGTGCGTCTCCGCCGAGGTGGACGGGTTCAACGTCTTCTCGGTTCGGGACGTGAACGTCTTCGTCGTGAGGACGTCCGAGCCTCCCAACCTGCGGACGCTCGCGGAGGAGGTCTCCCGGGCGCTGAACGGGGTGGACAAGGCGGACGAGTTCACGGTCGTGGCCGAGCCGGGCGAGTTCTTCGGGGAGCCCGAGTGGCGCGTGTCCGCCCTGCTGGGCGCCCCGTTCAAGTACGCGGAGACGGTGGCGGAGCGCGAGGTGGTGGAGATGGCCCACAAGCTGGCTTACGGCGTCTACAAGGGCGTCAAGATGGGGTTGAAGGTTGCCCGATCGTCCCAGGGCAGTCCTGGTTGAGCGCCTGGAGTGGGGTCAGGAGAGCCGACTGGACGAGCTGGAGCAGCTGGCCGAATCCGCCGGCTACGAGGTCGTCGGCAGGTTCAAGCAGCTTCGACACGAGGACCCGCGGTACAACATCGGTCGGGGCAAGGTGAGGGAGATCGCCCGGTTCGTCCGGGAGCACGACGTGGACCGGGTGATCTTCGAGAACGAGCTCAAGCCGGTGCAGGCGTACAACCTGGCGGGCGAGTTCGGGGTCCGGGTCATCGACCGGTTCCAGCTGATCCTCGAGATCTTCGCGCAGCGGGCCCGGACCAAGGAGGCCAAGCTGCAGGTTAAGCTCGCTCGGCTCAAGTACGAGCTGCCCCGGGCCCGGGAGATGGTGAACCTGGCGAAGCGGGAGGAACGGCCGGGCTTTCGGGGCCTGGGTAAGTACGAGGCGGACAAGTACGAGGAGATGATCCGGCGGAAGATCGCCCGGATCGAGCGGAAGCTGCGGCAGATCGAGCGGGACCGGGAGCTGAAGCGGAAGCACCGGCGCCGGCTCGGCTTCGAGCTCGTGACGCTCGCCGGCTACACCTGCGCGGGCAAGAGCACCCTGATGCGGCGGCTCACGGACGAGCGGGTGCGCGTGGACGAGCGGATGTTCTCCACGCTGGACACGACCACGCGGGCGCTGAACCTGGACGGGCACCGGGTCCTGCTCACGGACACGGTCGGGTTCGTGGACAACCTGCCGCACTGGCTGGTCGAGTCCTTCAAGTCGACGCTGGAGGAGACGGCCCGGGCCGACCTGATCCTGCTGGTCGTGGACGTGAGCGAGGAGCCGAGCGAGATCCGGCGGAAGCTGCGGGTGTGTCACCGGGTGCTGGACGAGATCGGGGCCCGGTCCCCCATCGTCACGGCGCTCAACAAGGCCGACCTCGTCGGGTGGGAGGAGGCGGAGCGCCGGCTGGAGGCGCTCGAGGGGATGGTCTCGAACCCGGTCATCGTCTCGGCGAAGACCGGGGAGGGGCTGGACGAGCTGCGGGAGCGCCTCCGGGCCGTGCTGTCCCGGTACTGGCGGAACGTGCGCGTGCGGCTCCCCGCGGACCCGCGCAGCATGCGGGTGATCTCCCGGCTGCACGACCTGGGGAAGGTGCTGGACGAGCGGTGGTCCGAGGACGGGGTCGAGCTGTACGTGGAGGTCAGCGAGAAGGTGGTGGGCCGGGTCAAGGGCATGGTCCGCGACGTGGGCGAGGTCGAGGTGCTGGACTGACCTCACTCCGACTCCTCGGAGCCCGACCTCACGCTCTTTCGGTACCACTCCGGGACCTGGACCAGCGCGTACCCGCCGTCCGGACCCGGCTTACCGTCGATCTTGAACCCCATCTTGCGCAGGTCCTTGACCCGGTTGTGCACGGCCACCCGGCTCTCCCGGTTGATGAACTCCTTCAGGAGCTCGCCGCTCACGTAGTTCCCCGAGCGCGTGTAGATCCCGGCCTCCTTGAGGATCTGCTTGGCCTTCTTCTCCCCCACGGCCTGGGACAGCTGGTCGAGGAGCCGGTTCGCCTCCTCCAGCACGGAGAGGATGATCAGGTGGCCCGCGTCCACCTTCACGCCCTTCTCGTAGGCCCGCTTCAGGAACTCCCACAGGTCCCCACGGGGGCGGCTCTTGGCCACCCGCTCCAGCCGGAGCTGGGTCAGCGCGGCGATCTCGTCGTCCCGCACCATACGCGGGACCGCCCCCTCGTTCAGGCTCGTGTAACGTTTCGCATCATATAACTTTGGCGCGGGCGGGGGGCTAAGACCGCCTCAGCTCCCGCCGCCTCTTAGCCACCCGGCGGGCCACGACGGCCTCCCCCAGCTTGAACAGGTACACGAACATCCGCTCGAGCCCGCCCATAAGCCACAGCACGTACCCGAACGTCCGATCGCTGATCTTCCGCTCGAACTCCTCCGGGGACACGTCCCGGCCCAGCTCCCGGTTGAACACCAGCGTCGCCGCCTCTATAAATTCCTCCCACGAGATCCCGGGGGCGTGCTCGTACACCTCGCGCAGCAGCTTCTCCACCGGGGTGTCGTACAGCTTCGACATCAGCTCCACGACCGTCCGCAGCGTGACCACGCCCACCACGCTCATGTCGTCCTCGACCAGCGGGACCAGCGTGAGGTCCGAGTCCATCATCATCCGCACGGCCTCGGTGATCGGGTCCGAAGGGGAGAGCGACTCGGGCCGCCGAGAGACCTCCTCCACCCGCTCGGCACCGGCCAAAAGGCCCCGGCACACGTCGTTGGAGGTCACGAGGCCCGCCAGCCGGCCGGAGTCGTCCACCACGACCGCCGTGTACTCCGAGTACCGGGACAGCTCGCGCGCGGCCCGCTCCAGGTCGTCGTCCACCCGCACCTCCGGGTACTCACTCGTCGCCCACCGGTCCGCCCTCAACCCTCCTCACCCCGCTCCCGGACGCGGATCGCGCCCGCCGGGCAGTTCCGGGCGCACTCCCCGCACCGGATGCACCGATCGTAATCGATGCTCGCCACGTCCCCCTCCATCTCCACCGCGTCCACCGGGCAGACCTCCACGCACACCCCGCACCCGATGCAGGAATCCTGATCCAGCTCGATCTCCCGCTCAAACCGGGGGGACTCCAGCCGCCGGCGGATCCGGATCGCGTCCGTCGGGCAGGCGTGCTCGCACGCGCGGCAGCCCACGCACCGGTCCAGATCGATCTCCAACCGCTCCAGGTCGGGCGCGTCCACCGGGCAGACCTGACGGCAGAGGCCGCACTGAACGCACCTGGACTCGTCCAACCGCGCCTCCCGCACGTCGATCTTCCGACGGATCACCTCCACCCGGTCGAGCAGGATCTCCACCTCCTTCCCCCGCACCCGCGCCTCACCGCGGACCACGCTGAGCGCGTCCACGGGGCAGGACTTCGCGCACAGCCGGCAGCTCACGCACCGGTCGTGGTCGATCTCGGGCGGGTTGTTGGGGTCCGGCTCCGAGATCGCGTCCACCGGGCACTCCTCGTAGCAGATCTTGCACCCCACGCACCGCTCCCCGTCCACGATCACGAACTCCCGGCGGACGGGCCCCACCTCGGCGGCCACGCGGGCGACGAGCTCCTCGTCCGCCCCCTCCACGCGCTCCAGCACCCGGTCCACCAGCTCGTCCAGCGGAACGCTCTCCCGGGCGCTCAACGCTCCTCCCCCACGGGCTTAATGGCCCGGGCGGGACACACCCTCACGCACTCCAGGCACCCCACGCACCGCTCCTCATCCAGCTCGGGAGGGGACCCCTTGTTCCCGAAGAGGGCGTCGAAGGGGCAGGAGGAGGAGCAGGCCTGACACCCCACGCACCGCTCCTCGATCACCCGGACCCGAACGTCCGGGGGCCCGCCTAGCAGCTCCACCCGCTCCTCGCCCTCCTGAGCGTACGCGCGGCCCATGAGGAGGGCGTCGAAGGGGCACACCCTCACGCACAGGCCGCACCGTACGCACCGATCCCCATCGATTCGAGCCACCCCATCCCGAACGGTGATCGCGTCCACCGGGCACTCCCGCTCGCAGAGGCCGCAGCCCCGGCACAGCCTCGGGATGACCCTCACCATCCTAACCTCGGTCCAGGTCCTCACCATGCTCGAGACCCACCCGCAGCACGAGCTCGCGCAGCGCCTCCTCCACCTCCTCTCGGACCTCCCGACGGAGCGCCTCACGCTTCAGCCTCCTCTCTAGCTTCCGCTCCAGCCGGCGCCGGAGCCGGCGCTCCCGCTCCTCCAGGGATCCGAACTCCCGCTCGGCCCGCGATCGGAGGAGCTCCTGGAGGGTGCGCAGGAAGGCGTTGCCCACGAGGGCCCGCCTGACCTCCCGCTCCGCCCGGTCCGTCGGCACGGTGTCGATGGCCGAGGTGGGACAGGCCTCGGCGCACAGGCCGCACCGGACGCACTCGGACGGCGTGATCACCGGCATGCGGGTCTCCTCCTCGATCTCAACGGCCCCGACCGGGCAGGCCTCGTAGCAGATCCGGCACCCGATGCACAGCTCCGGGTCGATGAAGTACACGCGCTCCGTCCGGCGCGGGCGCGGTCGGTGGTCCGGGCGCTTGAGGGCCTCGGTCGGGCAGTGGGCGACGCAGACGTAGCATCCGATGCACGCGTCGGGATCGGGGCTGCCGGCCGGCACGTTCTCCGTGGCGCCCGTGGGGCAGACCTCGTGGCACCTGTCGCACTCGACGCACAGCTCGCGGTTCAGCGTCGGTGGGTCCCGGGTCTCCAGCTCGGGCACGTCCAGCTCGATGGACACCGCGCCGTGCGGGCACACCTTGACGCACTCCAGGCAGCCGCGGCACGCGTCGAGGTCGATCACGTGCTCCTCGATGACGCGCCGCATCACGTCCTCGGGGCAGGCCTCCAGGCACGGCTTCCCCTCACACTCCTCGCAGACGTCCAGGTCCACGCGGATGGAGCGGACCTCCGGCTCGGCCCGAGGGACCTGGACGGGGCGCGTGCGGGGTTCCGAGTCCTCGAAGGTGAGCTCGTAGTACCTCAGCACGCGTCGGGGGCAGGCCTGCACGCACAGCGAGCAGCCCACGCAGCGCCCCTCGTCCAGCCTCACCCGGTCCTCCACCTCGATGGCGCCCACGGGGCAGACCTCCGCGCACAGGCCGCAGGCGACGCACTCCTCCGGGCGCTCGACGCGGGCGAGGTTGACGCGGACGTTCGTGAGCCGGTCGTCGAGGTGGAAGTGGACTTCGACCACGGACTCACCCCTCCCGGGCCCGGCGGAGGGCCTCCTTCAGGTGCTCGGTCCAGCGCCTCGCGAGCTCCTCTACGTCCAGCGGGATCAGCTTGATCGCCCCGGCGACGGGGCACGCCTGGATGCACCGCTCGCAGAGCACGCAGCGCTCCGGGTCGACGCTGGCGGTCTCGTCCACCTCGATGGCGTCCGAAGGACAAACCTCCTGGCACCGGCCGCAGCCCACGCACAGGTCCCGGTCGACGACGACCCGGGCGGGCTTGGAAGGGACGACCCGCTCCTTCACCTCCTCGGCGAGCGTGCCGACCTCGATGGCGCCCACGGGGCAGACCTCCGCGCACAGGCCGCATCGGATGCACCGCTCGCGGTGGAGGACGGGCCCCCGGTCCCCCATTTCCAGGGCGGGGGGCTGGTTCTCGGCCTCCCCGACGGGGCAAGCGTCCGCGCAGGCGCCGCATACGACGCACCGGTCGAGGTCGATCCGGGGGAAGTCCCGGAACCGGGGCGGTCGGTCGAGGATCCGGCGGGGGGAGTGCGCGTCGAGCAGCCGCTTGCCGCCCTTGCGGGTCAGGATCTGCCCGAGGTAGTCCGGGAGCATTCCCTCATCACCTCCCGGGCCCGGCCCTCGTAGAGGATCTCGCCGCGGTCCCGGTCCACGATCACGAACCGCTCGTTGCACGCGACGCACGGGTCCAGGCTCGCGTAGACGGCGACGGCGTCGGCGATGGTGGGGGCGCCCGGGGCGATCGCCTCCAGGACGCGGATGTTGGGCACGGAGGGCGTGCGGATGGTGACGCGCCGGACGACCCCGCCCTGGGTGAGCTCCATGTCGTAGACGAGCTCGCCCCGGGGCGCCTCAACCCGGTGGTCGACGTGACCACCCCGGATCTCCAGCTCGCGGCGGTGCTCTCCCTCGGGGAGCTCGTCCACGATCCGCTCGATGAGGTCGATGGACTGGAGGCACTCGTCGTACCGGACGAGGATGCGGGCCAGGTTGTCGCCCCGCTTGCGGGAGACGGGCTTGAAGCCGAGCTCCGGGTACACGGGCTCCTGGAGCCGCATGTCGGACTCGGGCACGCCGGAGGCGCGGGCCTGGGGGCCGACGACGCGGTACCGGCGGACGTGCTCCTTCGTGATCACGCCCACGCCGCGGGAGCGGAGCTTGATGAGGGGGTCCGTCTGGGCGATGCGGCGGTACGCCTTCACGTCCTCCTCGACCTTCTCCAGGGTCTCGAGCACGCGCTCCAGCTGGTCCTCCGTGACGTCGACCCGCACCCCGCCCACGACGTTCCAGCCGGTGAGGATGCGGTTGCCCGTGATCTCCTCGATGCAGTCCAGGACGCGCTCCCGCGTGTTCATGTTCCAGACGAACATCGTCTCATGCTCGATGGAGTAAAAGTACGCCGCGTTGGCGATCAGGTGCGACTGGATACGGTCCAGCTCCTGGACGAGCACGCGCAGGAAGAGGCCCCGCGGGGCGGGCTCGCCCTCGGCCGTGCGCTCCACGCCCCCGATGAAGCACATGTTGTGCGCGTGGGAGCAGATCCCGCAGACGCGTTCGGCCAGGAACGCGGCCTTCTGCCACGGCATCCCCTCCATGATCCGCTCGATCCCGCGGTGGCAGTAGCCCATCTCCACCTTGCAGTCGACGACCTCCTCCCCGCGCACGGCCAGCTTGATGCGCAGCGGCTCCTTGAGGATGGGATGGTTGGGACCCACGGGCACCTTGTGCGAGATGGGCACCTCCTCGCCCGTCTCCACGTCCACCACGCGCACGTTGCCCCGGGGGGACGCGTCCCTACCCTCCCGCCTCCGCTCCATGCTCGCTACCCCGCCGGAACTCCCACGCTCGGAAGAGTCGAGGGACGACCTCCACGATGGCCGACACGATCTCCTCCGGGCGCGGGGGGCACCCGGGCACCTCGGCGTCCACGGGGATGATCTCCCGGACGGGCCCGCAGACGCGCCCGCCCTCCTGGTTGAAGATCCCGCCGGAGCAGGCGCACGCGCCCACGGCCACCACGGCCTTGGGCTCCGGCACCTTCCGGTACAGCCGCTCCAGCTTCTCCCGCCACTGGTACGTGACGGGGCCCGTGACGATCAGGACGTCGCTCTTCCTCGGGTTGTTGTGGTAGTAGATCCCGTACTGCTCGAGGTCGTACCGGTACGTGTAGCAGGCGAGGATCTCGATGTCACACCCGTTGCAGCCGCCCGTGTTCACCACCGTGACGTGGATCGAGCGGGAGCGCACGAACCCCTTCAGTCGCTTCAGCAGGGAGCGCAACTACACGATCCCCCGCTCCCGCAGGGAGTAGAACGCGCGGAGCAGCCGGTCCCGGTCGAGCTCCACGGGCTCCCGGCCCCGGTACAGCTCCAACAGCTCCTCCCTCAGCTCCTCCCGCAGCTCACCCTCGCCGATGACGTCGAGCAGGAGGAGCAGCTCCGCCGTCTCGTCCAGGTTCTCGACCAGGCGCTCCAGCTGCTCCACCTCGGGGTGAAGCCCGTAGAGGGCCGTGCAGGAGCGGGCCCGGGTGAGGACGGACCGGACCTGGTCCTTCTCCACTCCCAGCAGCTCGGCCAGGCGCCGGACGATGTCCCGGTCGTAGGCGTAGCTCCGCAGGATCCACCGCTTCACGCGCAGCACGGTCTCCTCGTCCTCGGCGTAGAGTTCCTCGAGATCCTCCTCCGTCAGGTCCTTCCTCCGGGTGAGCAGCTTCAGCATCCGATCACCTCCATCCCGCGGTGGGCGAGGAGGATCGAGCAGAACAGGAGCAGGCCGAGCGCTGTCTCGATGCGGCCGTACCCGGGGCGCATGTTCACCACGAACCCGGCCAGGAACGCGCCCGCCGGGAGCCCCAGCGGTCGCCACTTCACCCAGGAGACGGCCAGGGTGGACCAGCCGAGGAGGGCCAGCGGGAGGGCGATCGGGTCGATGCGCCGCTCCCGGAAGATCTCCCCGTAGACCCGGTAGCTGTACTCCAGGCCGACCAGTGAGCCGACCACGAAGGCGGCCGTCGCGCCCAGGATGGCGAGGTCCTCCGGGTTCATAGGTGCCCCACCCGCAGCACGTGCAGGCAGGCTAGCAGTAGGGTCAGCACGGCCAGTGGCACGGCGAGTTCCTCGGCCCGGTGGACCGCCTCGCACGTGCGGCTGCAGGTGGCGAGGAGTAGGGTCACCGCCAGCAGGATCAGCGCGCCGATCCGGGACTGGGTGGAGTGCTCCGCGGCCGTGATCCCCACCATCACCAGGAGGGAGGAGGTGAGCGCGAGCAGGTGGGGTCTCACGGGTCTCCGCCCCCTTCAGCGGATCAGCGCGTCCAGGAACATCAGCGACGCGACGAGCACGTGGACGCCCACGGCCTGGTACGGGGTGAGGATCGGGGTGATCGCGCACAGGACGGCCAGGAGGATCGTGAGCGCGCCCATGACGAGCAGGTGGGTGGCCGGGTCCGAGACGCCGAGGAACACGGCCTGGAAGATCCAGAGCTCGCAGTAGAACTTCAGGGCCTCGGCCGTGCACATGAGGCCACGGAGGAAGCCGGGGTACTCCGTCAGGTACCCCTCCACGATGTCGTAGCCCTTGGAGGGGTCGAGGGGGGAGTAGGGGGCGTCGATCCAGAGCAGGGTGAAGAACGCGAGCGCGGAGAAGGGCGCGTGCTCGATCAGCGGCCCGTGCGCGCGCTCCCACGCGAGGATGCCGGCCACGTCGGCGTGCCCGGTGATGAAGTACGCGGAGACGAGGGAGCAGGCGAGGGCGAGCTCGCCCGCGGGCATGATCGCGTGCCGCACGCCGCCGATCTTCGTGTACGTGGAGCCCGCGGACACGCCGGCACCGTGCGAGAGGACCTTGTAGGCCGCGTAGAGGGCGAAGAAGGGGAGTAGGTTGCCCTCCAGGACGGCGGAGATCGTGACGGCGGAGGACCAGACGATCACGTTGAACACGGGCACGAGCCAGTACAGGAATCCGGCGGCGGTGATGGGGGCGTAGGCCTCCTTCATGAGGAACTTGAGCGTGTGCAGGAACTCCTGGATGATGGGCGGGCCCGGCCGCCGCTGGATGCGCGCGATCACCTTCCGGTGCAGCCCGAGGTACACGCTGCCGACGAAGAACGCCTCCAGCAGCCCCAGCACGGTGTCCACGACGATCATCCGTCAGTACCCCAGGAACGGTGCTCGGTCCGGCTTCCCGCGGGGCGCCAGGGCCCAGCCCAGGGCGAGTAGGGTGAGGGAGAAGATCAGGATCGTGAGCGCGAGGAACGCGCCGTAGTGCCGTCTCACCGGCCCGGGGTACCACCACTCGAGCCAGATCAGGAGCGCGTCGGCGGCCACGGCGGCCAGGAAGGGTAGCCAGCGCCTCACCCCGTCCTCCCCCGTCACGGTAGGAGGCTGAGGATCTCCATGAACCGGGAGAAGGTCAGGAGCGTGGTCAGGTGGATCACGAAGGCGTACCGGCCCCAGATCCGGCGGAACGAGTCGACCTTCACCGCGTAGAAGGGTCCGACGCCCGCCTCCCCGAGGACCCCGGCCGTGAGGAGGGCCTTACCGTACGTCAGCGTCCACCCGCCGGCCCCCCGGGGGAGCTTCATCAGCTCGTGGAGGCTGAGCGTGCCGGTGGAGGCGAGGATCAGGGCGGCGCCGCCGAAGAGGGGCAGGCTCGCGATCAGGCACATCAGCCCGTAGTGGAAGGCGCACTCGAGGGCGAAGTCGTCCCCGACGGTCGTTCCGATCAGCCCCATGTTGGACATGCCGAGCAGGGAGAGGAAGAGGGTGAAGTTGAACACGTCCCCGGTCGTGACCACGCCCACGGACGCGAGCGTGGAGGTGAGGGCGAGGGCGGCCTTGATGCGGTCCTCCCGCGGGGTCACGATCTTCGCCTTGATCTTCGGCCGTCGGTGGTCCACCTCCACGTAGATGTCCGTCCGGCTGAGGATCGGGAGCAGGAGGACGGCGATGAGCACGCCCAGGATCACCGCGTTCACCGTGCTGAGGTAGGGGACGATGTCGCCCAGCGGGATGACGGTGAACACCTCACCGCTCGGGTACATCGCCCGCCCCCACCCGGACGTCGTAGCCCATCACGTACCCGAAGAGGGACAGCTTCGGCCCGACCTTCACCAGGATGCCGCCGGTGCCGGCGAGCAGCAGCGCCAGCAGCCAGTACCTCGGGTGCAGGAAGAACAGGCTGAACCCGATCACCCACAGGGCCCAGCCGAGCCCGGAGAGGGACTCCATGCCCCGCCACTCCTCGTACCTCGGTCGGTTCACCCGGGAGAAGAGGTAGAAGGCCGCCCCCGTGCCCGCGACGGCCCCGCCGGTGAACCCCGTCAGGAGCACGCCGTACAGGGCCAGCCCGATCATCAGGGCCGTGGGGGCCGTCCGGAGCACCTCCATGTCCAGCGGGTCGAACCGGGGCAGGCTCCGGGGGTCCGAGTGGCGGGCGATCAGGACCTCCGAGGTGGCCATGAGCTCCGCCAGCCCGACGACCAGCCCCGGCAGGATGAGGCACTCCGCCAAGTCCGTGCCCACCGAGGCCAGGAGCGCGAGGGCCCCGATCTCCACGGCGTCCGTCATCGTGAGGCGGTTCAGCGGGTTGCGGTCCGCGAGGATGTCCGCGGTCGCGATCAGGCCCGCGGCGAGCCCCACGGCCACGGCCGCGTGGTACATCCTGACGGTGAGCTCCGGGACCGTGGCCGGGACCAGCTGCAACCTACTCCCTCCGCCCCATCTCCCGCTCGGTGACGGTCTTCATCCGGACGACCCACGAGAAGATCACGAACCCGACGAACATGATCGAGGACTCGAGGACCGTGTCCAGGCCCCGCGTGTAGTAGAGGATCTCGTCGAGGATGCCGCCCGGGTGCGAGACGATCGTCGTGCCGCAGTGCCGGGAGTGCCGGGCCAGCCACCGGGTGAAGGGGGTCAGGTACGAGGTCACCCAGCCGCGGCTCGGCTCGAACTGCGGGTACTGGGACACCGCGATCCCGGGCCGCCGGAGCGGGATCCCGCCCCGATCGTACGGGGCCAGCGGGTCCCCCGACTTCACCTGCAGCTGGGGCTCGGGCCGGGGGTAGAGCTGCTTCCGGTGGTAGTGGTACCCGTGCGTGAGCCCGACGGCGGCGATGACCGCGAGCAGGAGGCAGTAGGCGGAGACCATGGACTCCGGCCGGCGCACGGAGAGGAGGAGCCGGGAGAACCCCTCACTCGCGCTCACCGGCCTCCACCCTCAGGATGGCTCTCATGAGGATGGGGGTGGCGAAGGCTCCGACGGCGATGTACGTGAGGAGGGCGAGCATGTGGTTGAACGCGAGGAAGATGAGGCAGATCCCGGTCGAGGCCAGGTCCAGGTTCAGGGCCTTGACGACGGGGTCCGAGCGGGAGGGTCCGATCGCGGCGCCCGCGACGCCCGCGAGCACCATGAACGAGCCCGCGTAGAGGGCCAGCTCCGACTCACTCACCACGGGCCCTCACCTCCTCGATCCTGATCAGGTACACGCAGAACATGATCGTGCCGATCGCCTCCATGGCCGCCCCCGCGGCCGCGACGTCCAGGTACCCCTCCGCGGCCACGGCACCGATCATCCCCGACTTGGCCAGCGCGAGGCCCGGCAGCTTCCGCACCGGGTCCCTCCTCAGCACCGCGGCCACGGTCCCGATCGCGCAGGCGGACAGCGACGCGATCAGGAGGGCGTTCAACGGCGCCCGCCCTCCCGTCGGATTTCCTCCACCTTGCGGATCGTGTAGGCCACGGCGTTGGACTCCAGGGTGGAGAAGATGAACGAGCAGAGCGCCGCCAGCAGCCCCATGTCCGTGCGCCAGGTGGCCGCGATCAGCCCGGCCAGGGCGAACCCCACGACGTTAAGGTAGATCAGCTGCGCGTACACGTCCCGGGCCACCAGCAGGCGCAGCGATACCCAGAGCAGGACGGCCAGCATCACGAGCTCGGCGGGCCTCACTCCCGGGGCCCCCGACCCAGGCGGCGCGCCATGTCCCCGATGATTCGGGAGGCGATCGGGTGGTCGATCCCGTGGATCGTCGTGATGGCCAGGACCATCCCGGCCACGAAGTTGATCGGGTCGAACCCGAGCACGCGGTCGTACAGGGTCACGAGGGCCGTGGCGGAGAGCGCGCCGAGCGTGCCGGCGTACCCCGGGTCGGCGCAGAGCCGGTTGCCGAGGTACACGGCGAGGGCGGCGAGCAGCCCCCCGTGGGGCCCGCCCAGGCACCAGTACCCCGCGGAGGCCAGCAGCGTGCCGGCGGAGGCGTCCGGGGAGCAGACGATGTTGCCCATGAAGTACCCGCCGGCGAGGTCACCGCCCCGGCGCTCGACGGCGCGCCCGATGGCCCCGGCTCCCTTGACGCCGGGCGCCTCGGGCAGTCCCATAAGTATATCTACGGTCACGAAGTTCAGCCAGGCCAGCGCGAGTCCCGTCGCGAGCTCCACCACCGGCTCCCAGGTCAGCGCGATCACCCCGGCTCGGGTCGGGGGAACACCCTCTCGATGTTCGCCACGAACGCCGCGGAGGCCACGCCCACCGCGACTCCAACCAGCACCGCGAGCCGGAGTTCCTTCCACCCCAGCACCCGGCACACCGCCACCGTCCCGCCCGCCCCGATCACCGGGGTCGGGAACGCGGCGGAGACCTCCCACGACCGCCTTCTCGGTTTCTCCCGCTGGATCGGCGGCAACCCGATCGCGAGCGCGGTGGTGAAGGATGCGGCCGCGCCCGCCGCGGCCCCGACCAGCTCTGCCATCATTTTAAGGTTTCCCCTAACGTCGTTTTGGTGAACACCGATAGGGGGTCCGTCCCGTGAGCAAGGTGGTTATGAAGCCTAAGGTGACCGTGGAGGACGATTGGATCGTGTTCGAGGGCGAGGAGGACCACGTCAGGCTGCCGAAGGACCCGTACCGGGTCATTCAGGACTTCGAGGAGCACGGGTACTTCTTCGACGACGAGCACAAGCGGGACTTCGCGGCCATGTACGTGACTTTGGTCGTCGAGCAGACTCCCGTGCTGCTCGTCGGGCCGCCCGGTACGGGCAAAACGAAGCTCGTGCGGCTGATGGGCGAGCTGTACGACGTGCCGGTCGTCGTCATGCGGGGTCACCAGGAGGCGCGCGAGCAGGAGTTCATCGGAGGCGTGGACGTGGCCGCCCTGCCCGTCGCGGACAAGATCGCGGAGGAGTACGCGGGGGAGGACGTGGACTACGAGGAGGCGGTGGAGGCCCTGAAGGAGCTCATATACGTGGGTGGCTACCTCAAGGACGTGGTGAACGACGCTCGACGCCACGGGGCCTGCCTGTTCTTCATCGACGAGGTGAACCGGTTCCCGGGCTACATGATCCCCACGCTCATCCACATCTTCGAGAAGGACACCGAGGTGATCTACATCCCGCACTCGCCGGTGGACTTCGGCGAGACGGGCGCGATCATGCGGATCGGGGCGCTGAACCCGGAGGGTAAGGGTACGACGAACTTCGACGAGGCCCTGCTGCGGCGCGTGGAGCTGGTCCCGTGGGGCGAGTACGACGTCGAGATCTACAAGAAGGTGGCCAAGGACGCCGCGCGCCGGGTCATCGAGACGACGGAGGCCGTGGAGAAGGTGCTCGAGGACCTGGCCTCGATGATCAAGGACATGGGCAAGGGCGTGGACGTGGCGAAGGACGTGGCGCAGGCCGTGGCCATCGGCGTGCGGATGGGTTACGACCTCGAGACCGTCACGCGCAACGTGGTCAACAAGATCCTGGGCGACATGTTATTAGACCCGGAAAAATCCGAAGAGTTCGAGGCCCGACGTAAGGCGCTCGAGCGGAAGGTCCGGGAGAAGCTCAAGCCGATCTTCCGGTCGTAAGCGCGGACCGGACGGGTGATTCCTTGCCTTGACCGGGGCCGAAATCCGGCTGGAGGAGGCGACCGAGATCGTCAGCGAGCTGATGGCCCGGCTGCGCAAGCGGGGCGACGTTCACGCTCCCCCCGACCTACCCGAGGGCTTCTTCCGGAAGCTGACCGTGCTGGCGGACGGGGACCGGATCGACCTCCAGACCTTCGTGGACCTGGCCATCCGGCACTTCGCCCGGCACGGGTACAAGAAGCCCCTCGACCTGTACGAGAAGGTGATGGTCGCCCGGGCGATCGTGGCCGAGGAGCTCTCGCGGATCCTGTCCAAGGAGACGGTGGACGAGCGGGCGGTTGAGTCCCTCAAGAAGTTCGCCGCGCACGCCAACGAGAACGTCCGGGACGAGTTCGAGTCGCTGCTGGAGGAGGAAGAGGCGGAGGAGGAGGCGCTGGAGCCGCCCGACCGGGAGGACGTGGAGCGGGTGCTGGAGGCCTTCGGGTCCCAGCTCTCCGACGAGGCCATCATGGACATGCTCAAGACGGCCATCTTCGGGCCCGAGAAGAAGCGGATGCTCGAGAACATCACGGACGAGCAGATGATCGGCAGCCTGCTCCAGCAGCACGTGCCTCGCAGCATCATGGACAAGCTCTCCGAGCAGGGCCGGCTGGACGTGCTTAACCGGTTGAACTCGCCGCTCAAGCACAAGATCGAGGCGATGACCTCGCCCCAGGCCTCCCACTCGCACTCGGTCGATCAGGAGGAGCTGGAGCGGGCCTTCTCCGACGACGCGTTCAACAAGCAGGCCCGGAAGCTGCTCTCCGAGCTCGCGCACCGGCTCAACCGGCTGGCGGAGCAGGTCGGGGTCGAGGAGGCGCTCGAGCGCGCCCGCAAGATCGCGAAGGCGGTCGCCTCGGCGAACGACCGGTGGGAGCGCGCCGCCCAGACGTTCGAGCGCGCCCTCGAGCGGCAGCTGCGGGAGCACGGCCCGAGCTCGGACCCGTTCGAGGCTTACCGGCGCGGCGCCCCCATGGACCCGAACCACGTGGAGGAGAAGACCGGTAACGACCCCTCGGACTACACCGGCTCGCTCGAGCAGGCCCAGTTCGTGATCGAGGGCGTGGAGCGCCGGGGCAAGTTCCGGAACCCGCTCCTCTCCGTCGTTCAGGCCAACGAGATGGTGAAGAACCTGCCGCAGATCGACGAGGACCGGTTCAAGCGCCAGGTGGAGAACCTGCTCAAGCCCACGATGCGGGAGCTGGAGGACTGGGCCGAGCGGGTGGGTCGGGAGGTCGTCCGGCGAAACCTGGAGGAGCTGGAGCGGGCCAAGGATCAGGGGTACTACGTGCCCAAGGAGCTGGAGGAGCGGCTCCGAGAGCTCGCGGAGCGGGCGCCGGAGCGCGGCGAGGAGGAGGGAGAAGGAGAGGGTGAGGGGGCCGCCGCCGAGAGTCCGGAGGGCATGGCCGCCGAGACCCCGCCCGTGGCGGGCGAGTCGGAGGAGGGCGAGTCGGAGGGTCAGGGTGACGCGGCGCCCGCCCCGTCCGGCGGGATCTCCGGGGTGGGCAAGGGCTCGGACCCGGCGTTCGTCGTGGACCGCTCGTTCCCGGAGCGCAAGAAGTTCCTCAAGATCCTGCAGAGCGACTCGCTGCGGATCCTGGACGAGGGGCACGAGATCTCCCGGGAGTTCGAGGAGCTGGAGGACGGGGAGGCGAAGGCGCACTTCGGCTGGCTGCACGGGTTCGACAAGTCGGACTTCCTGTCGGACATCGACTGGGAGCGGAGCCTGGAGGAGGGCTACTTCAAGAACGTGCCGCTGACGCTCTACAAGCGGCGGTTCCGGAACAAGGACGAGCCCAAGGTGGCGATCCTCCTGGACTCGAGCGGCTCGATGAGCGGGGACAAGATGGAGGTGGCGGCGACGCTCGCCGCCGCCCTGTTCGAGACCGTGGGGATGGAGAACATCGGGCTGTGGGCCTTCCGGTCCGAGGTGCATCAGCTGAAGGACTTCGAGGAGGTGGTCAACCGGCGGAAGCTGGTGGAGAAGATCCTGGGAATCCCGGCGGGCGGCGGCACGGACCCGGTCAAGCCGCTGGCGAAGGTCCTGGAGTCGCTCGAGAACGTCGACTACGACAAGTGCAAGATCGTCTACATCACGGACGCGATCTTCATGCACGAGGACTTCATCAAGATCCGCAGCATGCTGAGCGACCGGGACGACATCGAGCTGTACGCGCTGCTGATCAAGGACGAGTTCGAGCACACGGGGCCGACCATCTTCAAGCGGATCACCGAGGAGTTCCACGGCGGCATGGTGCAGGTGAACCCAAGGGACAAGGAGAAGGTGCGCGAGAAGCTGAAGGAGTTCGTCGAGATCATCTCGGACTGAGGGCGCCCCGCCCCTACTCCACCAGCGCCCGGCTCACCGCGTCCATCGCCTCCATCGCGTCCTTCCGGATGTCCTCGTACCAGACCGAGCACTCCCGGCGGCTCGTCTTCACGACCATCCGGTCCCGGTGCAGCGTCACGTTGATCATGCCGCGCACGTCCATGCTCAGGCCCTTGAGGAAGTTGTGCGCGAGGACGATCTCGTCCACGTACTCCGGGGTCAGCTCCCCCAGCGGCGAGCGGTACGAGATGCCCTCCCGCTCCCAGCTGTGCCGGAACCTGTTGTGGAACTCGCGGAACAGGTACTTCGAATAGCTGTGCTCGAGCAGGATGACGTCGGTCACGCCCGCGTGGATGAGCTGCGAGGCCGCCTCCACGCTGTGCCAGTTCTCCAGGATGGACTCCACGCTCTTCGGGAAGAAGGCGTCGCACCCCAGCCGGTTCACCCAGCCCACGGCGCAGCTGACGTCGAGGTCCTCCAGGCGCTTCATGTACTCCCGGTACATGTCGCAGTGCCGGTCGTCCACGAAGCTGATCACGGCCAGGTCGTCGTTCATCCGCCGGGTCATGAACGTCTTGTGAGTCACGCGGAACCGCCGGATCCCCTGGGACAGCAGGTGCCCGATGAACTTGGCCGGCACCGTGGTCTCCGCGACCATCTTCACCTCCACCGAGCCGGAGGCGCCCGTGAACGTGATGTCGATGCTGTTGTCGTCCCGCTCCACGACCTCGAACCGCTCCAGCCCGGAGATCTCCTCGTCCACGGCCCGGGCCAGCGAGGCCAGCGACTTCAGGAACGGGGACATGAACGGTCGCTTCATGCACACCTCGACGATCTCGTCCGGGAGGGAGACCCGGATCACGCTATTATCCTCCGCGACCGGGATGACCTCGAAGTCGGCGTTGAACTCGCGCGACAGTGACGAGAGGAGGGGTTCGATGCTCGCGTACATGAGGGCCCTCACCACCCTTCTGGATGCGATCGTGAGGGAGGTTAACTCCGATAAAGATCATGCGGAAACGTTCCGCGTCGAAGTTTGGGAGGAGCCGCCGGAGCGGGTCGTCGAGACCGAGTACGTGCGCCGAGTGCGAAAGCTGATCCGAGAGGGGCGCAGCGTCCTGCTGGTCGGGGAGCCGGGCACGGGGAAGTCCACCACCGCGGTCGCGGCGTGCGAGCGCCCCTACCCCGTCGTGTTGACGTTCGGTGGAAACATTCCGCTCTCCGTATTTAAGACCCTCGTCAACACGCTCCGCCGCGCGGGCCCGATCCGGCTCCTCCGGTCGGACGCGATCCTCGTCGGCGACGCGCTCATCGAGGGACCGCTCACCCGACTCCCCGGGCTGGACGAGGCCTGCACGCTCCTCGCGCTGGGCCTGCTTCTGGCGACCTCACGCCTGCTGAGGAAGCCCGTCGTGGCCATGCTGGCGTCGGACAAGTCCTACTACCGGCTCGCCCGGGAGCTCATGGAGCGCGCGGGCTTCGAGGTCGTGGAGCTCGAGCACACCCGGGAGTCGGTCGAGCGGATCCTACGCGCGCACGGGGTCCGGGGGCGTCCCTCGACCCGGAACCCCCGACGGGAGCTCACCCGCCTCGCTCGTAGACCCACCGATCGTTCCTCCGAGCGATGAGGCCGCGCTCCTCCATGGACCGCAGCCTGCGGTGGAGGCGTCGCCGTGAGACGCGCAGCCGGCGGGCGAGCTCGCGGGTGTCCATCGGGCCCCGCTCGTAGAGCTCGTTCAGGATCCGCTGCTCGAGGATGCGCCCGGTGAACGGGCACCCGTCGTACTCCCGGCACTCGAGTCCCAGCATGCAGACGACCTTGTCCAGGTGCTCCCGGACCTCGTACAGGGGGCGCCAGGAGGCGGGGGACACGCAGCAGCTCTTGAGGATCACGTCGTCGGGCGCGCGGTCCCTCACCAGCCCGTAGATCCGGGGCAGCTTCTCCGGGCGCAGAGGGCCCCGGGCCGGGTCCTGCACCGGGTTGAACTGGAGGACGGTCTTACCCGGGTTGAGGCGAAGGATGGTGAGCACGCGTTCCGCGTCGGCCTCCTCCGGGATGCCCGGGAGGCCGACCACGCCGCCCACGAACGTGACCTCCAGCCCGTGCCGGTGGCACCAGGCCACGACCTCCCAGAACTCGTCGAACCCGCGGGAGCGGCCGGTGACGGCCCGCCACTCCTCCCGGGTGCGGCCGGAGAAGCTGAGCTTGAGGTAGTCCAGGCCCGCGCGCCGCAGGTCCTCGAGCAGGTCCGTCGGGATGAGCGGTCCGGTGCCCACGCCGACGGTGACGTTCAGCTCGTCCTTGATCAGCTCGACCGCCTCGACGAGGTCCGCGCCGAGCGTGTGCGGGGACGCGCCCTGGATCACGACCTCCCTGTTGCCCGCCTCCACGCGCCGTCGGGCCTCCTCGAGGATCTCCTCCGGCGTCAGGTCGACGTGGTCCCTCACCAGGTTGTAGTAGCAGAACTTGCACCGCATGTCGCAGCGCGTAGTGGCCACGATGCTGCCCGTTCGGGACTTGGACTCGCCGCGGATAACCCGGAGGAAGGCCTCGACCTCCGGCCCGCCCCGGGTGAGCCGCACGGGCCGGTTCCGATACTCGTACTCGCGGGAGGGGCGGGCGAGGGCCCGCCATCCCTCCTCCGTCAGCGCGAAGCCGCGGTCGGTGGGCTCGAGCAGCCCCTCGTCTCGGAGCGCGTTGATCTCCCGGCTGATGAGCCCGCGGTTGCCCCGCACCCGGTCCATCAGCTCGCGGCGGGAGCTGGGGCCTCGCTCGGCCAGGGCCTCGAGGATCCGCCGCCGTAGTTCACTCCCAGACGGTGCGGAACTCGTCATACCCCTGCACCTCCCGCACGCCCACCAGCTCCCCGTCCCGCACGACCACGGAGCCGGGCAGGGGCTGGCAGTTGTAGTTGGAGGCCATGGACTCGCAGTAGGCGCCGGCCGTCAGGAACACGACCAGGTCGCCCTCGGAAACGTCGGCCGGGACCTCGCGGTCCTCCGCCAGCACGTCGCCCGACTCGCACAGCGGCCCGGCGATGGAGGCCCTCACGGTCTCCAGGTAGTCCCCTCCGTGCACCACGACCTCGTGGTACGCGTCGTACAGGGCGGGTCGGATGAGCGCGTTCACGCCCGCGTCGACGAAGATCCAGCGCCGGTTCCCGGACTCCTTGAGCTGGCGGACCCGGGTGACCAGCACGCCCGCCTCGCCCACGATGCTCCGCCCGGGCTCCAGGTACAGGTCGAAGCCGGGGGACTCCGAGTGCAGGTCCTTCAGGTCCTCGCGGAGCGCCCGGGCGAGGTCCCGGGGTCGGGGGACGTCCTCGTCCATCCGGTAGGGGACGCCGAGCCCGCCGCCGACGTTCAGGTAGCGGAGCTCCTCCACGAGCCCGGTCTCCTCCAGGAACCGGCGGACGGAGCGGAGCGCCTCCACGAAGGGCTCCAGGTCGGTGATCTGGGAGCCGATGTGGTAGTGCACGCCCAGGAACTCGACGTACTCGGACTCGATCATGGCCCGGCAGACGCGCTCCGCGTCGCGCAGGCTGACGCCGAACTTGGACCCCTCGACGGCCGTCGCGATGTGCGGGTGGGTGTCCGGGTCGACCTCGGGGTTGACGCGTAGGGCGACGCGGGCGCGCCGCTCCTCGCGCCGGGCGATGCGCTCCACCCGGCGGAGCTCCTCCATCGAGTCGACGTTGATGACCCAGGCGTTCAGGACGGCCGCCCGGAGCTCGTCGTCGGACTTCGCGTTGCCGTTCACCACGAGCTCCTCCGCGCCGGCCTCCACGGCGATCCTCATCTCCCAGAGGGAGACGACGTCCGCGGCGCGGGTCTCGTCCAGGATGTGCTCGACGAGGTGCGGGTTGAAGTTGGCCTTCATCGCGTAGCAGACGCGCACGTCGCCGGGGAACCAGGAGAAGGCCTCCCGGTACTCGCGCGCCCGCTCGACGGCCAGGTCCGCGTCGTACACGTACACGGGCGTGCTGACGCCCGATTCCTCCAGCACGTCGTCGAGCTCGCGCCCGGAGACCTCAATCACCGCCCGATGACTCACCCTCAACCGCGCCCTCCCCTTTCAGGTTCGCGATCACCAGCTCGACCGACTTGGGCCCCACCCCGCTCCGATCCGCCCACGCCGCCAGGAACACGCCCAGGTCGTCCGGTGACCGGCCGAACGCGTAGCCGACGGAGCAGCCCATCGCCTCCAGGTCCCGCCGCACGCGCTCGAACCCGAGCGGGTCGATGATGAGCTCACCCTGCGCGGCGGCCTCCAGCATCTGGCTCGGCTCCTCGATGGGCCTCACGGGCATCGGCTCCTCCTCGGCGTACCGGGACTGAATCCGCTCGGCCACGACCCGGCCCATCGCCTCCACGAGCCGGCGCCCCTCCTCGGACTCGTGGTCGACGACCTCCACGCCGCACCGGCGCAGGACGTCCCGCAGGTACCCGGTCAGATCCTCCAGGTCCCACTCGCCGCGGCTCATGCCCCGAACGATCAGCACGTCCACGTCGTCAAGCAGGGGCCGCGAGCCCTCGAACGCGTCCAGCTCCGTCATGATCCGCCTGGCCAGCCGGTGGATGTGCACGGGCGTGCCGGGCACGGTTCAGCTCCCCAGCTCCCGCCTGAGCTCACCCATGGTGGTGACGCGCTCGGCGAACGCGTTGTGCTTGTGGATGGACTCGTGATTCACCTGTCGGACGATCACGAGGGCGTCGTCCGGCAGGTGATCGAACTCGTCCACGATCCGCCGGATCATCTCCCGCACGCAGTCCTCCACGAACTTCGGGTTGCGGCACGCCCGCTTGGTGACCTCCAGCTCGTCCGGGCGCTTCAGCAGCTCGTACGTGGGCGCGCTCATCGACTCCTCCACGATGCGGATGATGTCCTTGATGTTGACGCTGTACGAGTCCGGCACCTCGATCATGACCGTGCCCACGCCGCGCTGGTTGTGGGTCATCGGAAACACGTCCTTTTTCATGATCTTCCGGGCCAACTCCTCCGCCTCCTCCTCGTCCAGCCCGAGCTCCTCCACGAGCCGGCGCTGGACCCGCTCCTGGCTGTACTCGCGGATCATCTCCAGCGCGCAGGGGCACGCGGTGAGCCCGACCACCTCCGCCCCCACCATCTTCCGGGTCTCGATCCCCTCCTCCGTCCGCCGGGAGACCGATCGGCCGATGATCTTGTAGGGCTCCTGCGTCGGGAGCCCCGTGACCGGGGTCCTCTTGGGTAGGATCAGCTCGCCGGTCATGTGCACCTCGGACCGGGTCGCGTAGTCGTGCCTCTCGAGCAGCTTCCGCGAGATGCGGGAGCAGAGGTCCTCGATCATCGTGTCCGACTCCTCGACGGACTTCTCCAGCTCCTCCAACACCTCCTGCAGCACCTCGTGGCTGCGCGACATGTGAATGCCCTTCTGGTGGGCGGGCAGGTCGACGAAGAGGTTGAACGTGGACACGAGGATGATCGGGCGGCCCTCGGTCCGCGGGATCTTCACGAGCTTCTTGATCCCGCTGATGCCCACCCGGGTCAGGTGCGCGGGGATCTGGGGATCCGCGCTCTGGACGTCGGGGAAGCAGGACCTCAACACCCCACCTCCCCACGCCGAGAACTGATCGAATAACCCATAAATTCAGGAAGGAGGCCGGCCACTCCGGCGGGGTGGCGCGTTTGGCCATAGAGCTGCGCGTTGAAAAAGCCTACCCCGAGGACGTGGGCAAGCGCGTGGTGCGCCTGGATAAGCGCTCCCGGGAGCGAATCGGGGTCGAGCCCGGGGACCTGGTCAAGATCACCGGATCCAAGTCCACCGTCGCGCGCGTCCGGCCCGCCAAGCGCGAGGACGTGGGCAAGGGCATCATCCGCATGGACAAGTACGAACGGCAGAACGCGGGCGCGTCCGTGGGCGAGCCCGTCGAGGTCGAGCGCGCGGAGGAGCGCGAGGCCGAGCGCGTGGAGCTGATGCCCACGGAGAAGGTCGTCGTGCCCGTGCAGGCCGGGCTGAAGGAGGAGGTCGAGAAGGAGCTGACGAGGGAGCACGAGCGGGACGTGCTGAACCGTATCAAGGACTACCTGAGGACCCAGGCCCAGCGGGAGCCCATCCCCGCCACCCACCGCGACGTGATCCCGCTCGAGATCCAGGGCAAGACGATCGCCGGCCACGTCCTCGTCAAGCTCCCCGACAGCGTGCTCGTCGTGGGGATCGAGCCCGAGGACGCCACGGTCATCGGGCCCAAGACCGAGATCGTCGTGAAGCCCTACTCCGAGGACCTGGCCAAGGCGGCCGAGATCCCGGACGTCACGTACGACGACATCGGCGGCCTCGACCGCGAGATCGAGCAGATCCGCGAGTACGTCGAGCTCCCGCTCAAGCGCCCGGAGCTGCTCAAGGAGCTCGGCATCAAGCCGCCGAAGGGCGTGCTCCTCTACGGTCCACCGGGCACGGGTAAGACCCTCCTCGCCAAGGCCGTCGCGAACGAGTGCGGGGCCAAGTTCTACACGATCAACGGCCCGGAGATCATGAGCAAGTACTACGGCGAGAGCGAGGCCCGCATCCGCGAGATCTTCGAGGAGGCGCGCAAGAACGCGCCCGCGATCATCTACATCGACGAGATCGACGCGATCGCGCCCAAGCGGGGCGAGACGGGCGAGGTCGAGCGCCGGGTCGTCGCCCAGCTCCTCACCCTCATGGACGGGCTCTCCGAGGACGAGCGCGTGGTCGTGCTCGCCTCCACCAACCGGCCCGACGACATCGACCCCGCCCTGCGCCGACCCGGCCGCTTCGACCGGGAGATCGAGATCGGCGTGCCCGACAAGGAGGGGCGCAAGGAGATCCTGCAGATCCACACGCGGGACATGCCGCTCGCCGACGACGTGGACCTGGACAAGCTCGCCGAGCTCACGCACGGGTTCACGGGCGCCGACCTCGAGGCCCTGTGCAAGACCGCCGGGCTCAAGGCGCTGCGCCGGGCGATCCGGCGCCTGGGCGCCAAGCTGGCCGAGCGGGAGGGCGAGGAGGGAGAGGAGGTCTCCGAGAAGATCTCGGAGCTGTCCGACGAGGAGCTGCGGGAGGTCCTGGAGAAGGGGCTCGACCGGGCCGAGATCTCCGAGGAGAAGAAGCGCGCGCTGCGGCGCGTCCTCGAGGAGGCGGAGGAGGTCGAGGAGAAGGAGGAGATCGAGTACTCCGAGGCCCTGGAGAAGGTGCTCGAGGCGGAGGAGGTCGAGCTCAAGGAGGAGCTCAAGGTCACGATGGACGACTTCATGGAGGCGCTGAAGGAGATCGAGCCCTCGGCCCTCCGCGAGGTCATCGTCGAGGTACCGGACGTGTCCTGGGACGACGTGGGCGGGCTCGAGGACGTCAAGCAGGAGCTGAAGGAGGCCGTGGAGTACCCGCTGAAGTACCCGGAGGTCTACGAGCGGCTCGGCACGCGCCCCCCGCGCGGGATCCTGCTGTACGGCCCGCCGGGCACGGGTAAGACCCTCCTCGCCAAGGCCGTCGCGAACGAGTCCGACGCCAACTTCATCGCGGTCCGCGGACCCGAGGTCCTCAGCAAGTGGGTGGGCGAGTCGATCCCGGGCGACGAGGTCGTCTGGGCGAAGGTCGACGGAGAGGCCCGGCTGGTGCCCATCGAGGAGCTCCACCGGCTGTGGAAGGAGGGCCGAGACGTCAAGGTCGCCGCGCTGACGGACGAGGGCATCGTCTGGTCGCCGGTGGAGCGGGTCGCCCGACACCGCCGCCGGACCGGGCTCGTGAAGCTCATCACGCGCACGGGCCGGGAGGTGATCGTCACCGAGGACCACTCCGTGTTCACGGTCCGGGACGGTAGGATCACGGACGTGCCGACCTCGGAGCTGTCCGAGGGAGACTGGATCCTCCTGCCGGCGAGGCTACCGGCGGGCGACTCGGACGAGATCGACGGCGTCAAGGTCGACGAGGACCTGGCGTTCCTGCTGGGACTGTACGTGGCCAAGGGCGACCTGACGGGCCGGGAGGTCGTCAGGATCCGCGTCGATGACCCGGAGGTGATCCGGGAGCTCGACCGGATCGCGCGGGAGCGGGGATGGAAGGGCGGGTACCGCGAGGGCGACGGCTACCGGATCGAGAGCCGCGAGCTCAGGAGACTGTGCGAGAAGTTGAGTGGTGAGGAGGGGGAGAGGCGGTTCGGACCGCTCCTGTCGCTGAAGCCCGGGCTACTCGCCGCCGCGCTGCGCGGGTACTACGCCGGTGATGGCTCGTTCTCGGTGCGGTCCGACGGCCGGCCCGCAGCGATCGAGACGGGCGCCGTGAGCGGGCGGCTGGCGAAGGAGCTACTGATCGCGCTGCAAATCCTGGGCATCGTGGCCCGCAGGCGCGAGTGCGGGGAGGGCGGGCGGTACCGCGTCGCGATCACCGAGCCGGAGCACGTCCGGAGGTTCCTGGAGAGGGTCGGGCTCCCGTCCGAGGAGGGCGAGCGCGCCCGGAGGCTCCCGGAGGACGGGCAGGCCAGGGGTCGCTCCGACGTCCCGGAGGAGCTCGCGGGAAGCCCGCACGTCCACGTCGAGGTCGAGCGCGTCTCGGACCGGGTCGCCGCGAACGGTGGCCTCCTGAGGGTGGGGCTCGAGCACCTGTACTTCGATCGGGTCGAGGAGATCGTGCCGCTGGACCGCGACGACGAGTACGTGTACGACGTCGTGGAGGTGAGGCTGGGCCACAACTTCGTCGGAGGCGCGGGAGTCCTGCTGCACAACTCGGAGAAGAAGATCCGGGAGATCTTCCAGAAGGCGCGGCAGACGGCCCCGTGCGTCATCTTCTTCGACGAGATCGACGCGATCGCGCCCAAGCGGGGCACGGAGGTGGGCG
>JAMOPY010000027.1 GCA_027064305.1 Methanobacteriota archaeon | reverse complement strand
TCCTCTCGATCTCCCTCTCCAACCGCCGGAGGTCCGCGGTCCGGCGCTTCGGGTAGAGGAGCTCGATCACGAACGGGCGCCCGTTGCCCAGCATCCTCACGTCGATGTCCTCCCGGCCCGCCGCGTGAAACCTGTGGTGCTCCGCCAGGAACGCGTCCTTGAGCACCATCCCGATCAGCTCCTCCACCGACTCCGGGTACACCTTGCCCGTGTAGTCGCACTCCGGGCAGCCCGCGCCCCGGCACCTCGGGCAGGGCCACTTGGTCTGGGGCAGCCCGCGGCGGAGCTTGAGGTACCGACCTCGCACGTACACGGGCTTGACGTGCAGCTCCAGCTTGGGGTCGTCCAGGGAGGGGCGGAAGTCGAAGATCAGCTCGGCGTCGGGATCCCGCGGGTCCGCCCGCTCCCCCAGGAGCCGCTCCACCCGCTTCCCCACCTCCCGGTTGAACTCCCGCTTGATGGGCTCCCCCTCGACGCCGAGCACGTCCCAGAGCTCCCGCTCCCGGTCGAGGACGCGGTCCGGCCACCGGGAGCCGATCACGAACCCGTCGAAGTCCATCCCCTCGAGCTCCAGGGCGGCGACCCGCGCGAACTCCCCGCAGCGCTCGAGCACCCCGCCGCAGACCCCGCAGGGTTCGGGGGAGGGTGGGTCCTCGAGCGCGGCGGCCGCCTCCTCGAGGCCGGAGCGGGCGAGGAGCTCGAGCGTGCCCTCGTCGCCCTCCTCGTGCGCGAGCATCCCCAGGGTGAGCTTGAGCGCCCGTCCGCGCTCCCGGTTCTCCAGACCGGTGAGTCGGTGCCCGAAGGCCCGACCGAGGCAGGCGTCGCACGGGTTGAGTCGGTCCAGCGCCTCGACCAGCCGCTCCCGGAGGCTCACGATCACTCCCCCGGGCGGGCGCGGTCGGTCTCCGGGCGTCCGAGCGGTAAAGGTATAATCCGCGGTGCCCGGGGCCGCCGGGGGCGTCCTGGTTGACCGGGATCGCGGCGGTCCGGGCCCGGGAGGTGCTGGACTCGCGCGGCGAGCCGACGGTGGAGGTGGAGGTCCGGCTCGAGGACGGCACCGTGGGCCGCGCGATCGTGCCCTCGGGCGCGTCCACGGGCACGCACGAGGCGCTCGAGCTGCGGGACGGGGACGACCGGTACGGGGGCAAGGGCGTCCGGCGCGCGGTCCGGAACGTGGAGGAGATCATCGCTCCGGAGCTGGAGGGGATGGACGCGACCGCGCAGGCCGAGATCGACCGGCTCATGATCGAGCTGGACGGGACGGACAACAAGTCGCACCTGGGCGCCAACGCCATCCTGGGCGTCTCGCTGGCCGTCGCCCGCGCGGCCGCGCGCTCGCTCGGGATCCCGCTGTACCGCTACCTCGGCGGCCCGGGCGCCCGCCGGCTGCCCGTCCCGTTCATGAACGTGATCAACGGGGGCGAGCACGCGGGCAACGACCTCGACTTCCAGGAGCACATGATCGTGCCGCACGGGTTCGACCGGTTCTCCGAGGCCCTGCGCGCGGGCACGGAGACCTACCACGTGCTGGGCGAGCTGCTGGAGGAGGAGTACGGGCCCATCGCCACGAACGTGGGGGATGAGGGCGGCTACGCGCCCCCGATGAAGGATCTGGTCGAGCCGTTCGAGATGCTCGTGAAGGCGATCGAGGAGGCCGGGTACGCGCCGGGCCGCGAGATCGCGCTCGCCCTGGACGCGGCCGCCACCGAGTTCTACGACGAGGAGGAGGGCGTGTACCGGGCGTACGGGGAGACGTACACGCGGGACGAGCTACTCGACCTGTACAAGGACCTCGTCGACCAATACCCGATCGTGTCGATCGAGGACCCGTTCCAGGAGGAGGACTTCCGGGGCTTCGCCCGCATCACCGAGGAGCTCGGTGACAAGGTTCAGATCGTCGGCGACGACCTCTTCGTGACGAACCCGGAGCGACTCCGGAAGGGGATCCGGATGGGATCGGCCAACGCCCTGCTGCTGAAGGTGAACCAGATCGGCACGCTGACCGAGGCCCTCGAGGCGGGCCAGCTCGCCCTGCAGCACGGGTACGGCGTGATGGTCAGCCACCGCAGCGGCGACACGGAGGACCCGTTCATCGCGGACCTCGCCGTGGCGCTCAACTGCGGCCAAATCAAGACCGGCGCCCCGGCGCGCAGCGAGCGCACGGCCAAGTACAACCGGCTCCTGCGGATCGAGGAGGAGCTGGGCGGCGCCGCGGAGTTCGGGCCCGTGAACGACTACTTCCTGCCCTAATCCGGCGCCCAGGCGCGCTCGTGCAGCCTTTCCGCGGTCTTAATCCACCTGGCCACCGCGGCGACCCCCAGCCCCTCCACCAGCGCCGCGGCGGGCAGTGAGTGCAGCCACAACCCCGGGCACTCCGACAGGATCATCAGGGAGATCGCCGGAACCAGGGCCGATAACACGAGCGCGGCGAGCACGTGCGACTCCGGAACCGCGGCCCGAAAAGCGAGCGCCCAGCGCCGAACGGAGACCGGCCTTACCCGCCGCGCGAGCATCACCCACCCGAGCGGCGCCAGAGCGGTGGCCACCAGGGCCTCAACCAGCCCCAGCCGGGAACCGAGCAGCGCCCATCCGACGGCCCCGTGGGCCGCGATCGCGCCGGCCGCACCCGCGGTCACCACGCCCGGAAGCATGAGCGAGAACGACGCGCCGGGCTCGACCCCCCGCGCGTATCTAACGGTATTCCCGGCCGCCACGGAGGCCACCATCCATGGGACCATGGCGCCGAACATGCGGGCCAGCGACCACAAGCCGGCCTTCCGTACCACCCCCAGCTTGCCGGTCTTAACGATGGCCAAAATGACGGCCACGGCTGGGATGGCCGGAAGCAGGCGCCTCTCCGCCGAGTGGCGGACCAGCTGGCCCTTGGCGCACTCCTCCGCGAGGAGCACGGCGCGGACGGGATCGTCTTCCCTCTTGATCGCCTCCCGAGCCGCCACCACCGGGAGCGGGATCACCAGCAGCAGCCAAGCCAGCCACCTGGAGGCCCAGCCGCCCGGTTCGCCCACGCGGAGCGATCGTCCCGGCCAGACCGCCCGCACCTCTCCTCCCTTTTCAACGAGGAGTGGGGCCCGCCACCGCTCGACCATCGTTTCCAGGACCTTCGCCACCCGGTCCGCACCCGCGCGGCGGTACGCTTCGGCCCCAACCTTCTCCTCCTTCCTCGTCCGGAGAAGCCGCTGGAGCTCTCTCAGCACCCGCCTGGATCCGAACGGTAGTTCGATACTGCCCCCGTCCTTCAGCTCCAGCACGATGCGGGCTCTCCTTCGCCTGACAACCATCCCAACCCGATCGACCTCGTCCAGTCGAACCTCCCGCTCGATCTCTTCACCCCTGGCGACGATCAGACGGTCCTCGTGGATCACCAGCAGCGGTTCCCGGCCCATCCGGATCAGAAAGTACGCGGTCGGAAGGAGGGCTGGGAGAGCGAGGAGCAGAAAGACCGCGACGGCCTCCGTGGGCGAGAGCCTACCCCGGTACGTGCCCAGGATCAGCAGCGAGGTGACGATGGTGACGTACAGTCCGACCAGGGCCGCCGCGACCACCGAGCCGGGGCGCTCGTGCCACCTGGGCCTCAGGATCCGGGTGGTGCCCAAGTTCTCCCCTACTCCTCATCGGGTAGGGGGACCGGGGTAGGGTACTCGCCGGTGAGGCAGCCCACGCAGAGCTGGCTGCGCTTTAGGCCGATGGCGTCAACGAGGCCCTCGAGGGAGAGGTACGCGAGCGAGTCCGCGGCGATCTCGTTCCGGATCTCCGGGATGTCCTTGTCCGCGGCTATCAGCTCCTCCTTGGTCGCCATATCGATGCCGTAATAGCACGGGGAGACGATCGGGGGGGACGCGATCCTCACGTGGATGCTCTCGGCCCCCGCGTCCCTCAGCATCTCAACGATCTGCCGGGACGTGTTCCCGCGAACGATGCTGTCGTCGACGACGGCGACGGACCTGCCCTCCACGAGCTCCCGGATGGGGTTCAGCTTGATCCGGATGCTGCGGACGCGCTCCTCCTGCTCGGGCATGATGAACGTGCGGCCGACGTAGCGGTTCTTGATGAGCCCCTCCTCCATGGGCACGCCCAGCCGCTCGGCGTAGCCGAGGGCGGCCGTGCGGCCCGAGTCCGGGACGGGCACCACCACGTCGCACTCGGCCGGGGCCTCCTCGGCCAGTCGGCGCCCCATGCGCTTCCGGCAGGCGTACACGCACCGCCCCTCGATGATCGAGTCCGGCCGGGCGAAGTAGACGTACTCGAACATGCACACGGCCGGGCGCTCGCGTCGGATGATCCTGGACTCGAGCTCGCCCTCGCGGATCCACACCACCTCGCCCCGGTCCAGCTCCCGCCACTCCTCCACGTCGAGCACGTCCAGCCCGACGGTCTCGGAGGAAACGAAGTAGCCCCGCTCGTCCCAGCCCAGGCAGAGCGGGCGGAACCCCCAGGGATCACGGACCGCGATCAGGTCGCCGGAGCTGGTCACGATGGTCAGGGAGTAGGCGCCCACGAGCTCCTCCATCACCCGCTCGAAGGCCTCGAACACGTCGTCCGTCTCCGTGAGCTCCAGGGCCAGGAGCCGCGCGATCACCTCGGAGTCCGTTTTGGAAACGAACGCGTGTCCTTCGGAAACCAGTCGCCGTCGCAGCTCCCCCGAGTTCACGATGTCCCCGTTGTGCGCCAGGGCCAGCTCGCCGCCCGAGTAGCCGACCTTGAACGGCTGCGCGTTGATCGGCTCCGACGCCCCGGTCGTGGAGTACCGGACGTGACCGATCCCCACGGGCCCGGAGAGCTCGCGAAGGTCCCGACGCTCGAAGACCTCGGTGACGAGCCCCATCCCCTTCTTGCCCACGAGCCGCAGCCCATCGTACACGCAGATCCCGGCGGACTCCTGCCCGCGGTGCTGGTTGGCGTGCAGGATAAGGTAGTTGTAAACGCCCGCCTCGTCACCCTCCAGCAGATAGCACCCCGAGACCCCGCACACGTGGATCACCCCACCCGGCCGGGGGCTCGGACCCCTTGATCGAGCTCATCGCGATCGCCCTCGCGCTGCCCGCGACGCCGTCGCTCGCGCACCCTCTCCAGCAGGTTCAACACGCCCAGTGCGCGGTCGCTCACGAGGAGCGTCAAATGGTGACCGGGGCCGAGTCATCCGCACCCCGGGCGACGTCCCATCCCTCCGCCCCGAAGGTGAGGGAATCGCGCCGGGAGGAGGCGCCCCACGGGTCCGAGCCCTCCTCAAGGTTGAGGGTGGGGTCGACCCGGGGCGAGGGGTCGGGAGGAGGGGCACCCTACGTTGGACCCTCCCGAGGCGCGGAGAGGGCCGAGGGTGCTCGAAAGCCTCCTCACGGGGTCCGGCCGAGCCGCCCCGTCGTGCGGCGTCACCCCAGTCCGAGCCGGCCGGACCTGCTGGGGGCCCTGATCTCGTTCTCCCTCGCGACGCTGGGAGGGTTGGGGATGTGGGCTAGTTCTCGGTCGCTCCGAGGAACTTCTGGAGGGTAACCCCGTCCCCACTCCGTCCGAAGAGGGTGCGCGCCTCCTCCTCGAGCAGCTCGACCTCCGAGGCGATGCTCCTCCACTCCTCGTCCGACTCGCCGAACTCCTCGACGAGCCGCTTCGCCGGCTCCAGGTACTTCGTGGCGGTCGCGGGGTAGATGGTCAGGAGAATGTCCCCGCCGCATCGGGGGCACTTGCCGCTGAGCGGTGGGACCCGGAACTTCGCGTTGCATTGGGAACACCGGAACTGCTGGCGACCGAACTTGCGCAGGTTGCCCTTGATGTCGGGTAGGAAGTGCGAGTCCAGGACGATCTTGGCGACGTCGGCGGCCCTGACGGCCCGTATCTTCCGCGCCAGCTCGAGCTGCTCCTCGAGCTTCTGCTCCATCTTCTCGAGGCGGGAGTACCGGGTCACGGTCGGGCCGAGGTCGATGGACTCCGTGTCGTGGGTGAACTCGAGGCCGCGCGGGCAGTCGAGGTGGTTCTCCAGCCGGTCCACGAGGTCCTCCACCTCGCTCGGGTCGGCGAACTTCAGCGCCTTCCGGTACAGCTCCAGCGGGTAGTGGCTGCACACGTCCATGTTCCAGACCTCATCGTCCGTCTCGTGCGGGTTGACGACGACGGTGAGCACGAGCGGGGCGTCCATCAGCCCGCCCCGTTTGTCCGGTAGGTAGATCCGGCTGAAGTTGAGGAGGACGTCCAGCAGGATCATGAACGCGTCCTCGTCCCCGTCGCAGTTCCGGCGCCGGGCGGCGTTGATGACGGGGTGATTGTACCAGCAGTTGATGTCGGCGATGCCCACGACGCGGCCGACGACGCCGCAGGACGTGTGCGGGGCGAGCGTTACGATGAGGTGGCCGATGAGGTCCTCCGGCCGCTCGACGCCGTACACGGGCTCGAGCCCGTAGTACTTCTCCAGCAGCTCGTCGATGAACTGGCAGACCCGGACGGCCCACTCGGCGGCCTTCCGGGGCAGGACCACGTCCTGCGGGTACAGCTCGACGACCTGGTCCTCCGAGACCACGGGGTCGCCGTTCACGTCCCGCTCGAAGCCGAGGAGCCGGGCCCGGAACGGAGTGAGCCCGATCTCCTTCAGCCGCACGTGCGTGAGCGGGCAGTCGTTGCAGTCGAACCGCAGCGTGCCGTCCTTGAACACGTGTAGGTCCCGCTTGGCCCGGAGGATCCCCTTCTGCAGCGGCTCCGGCATTTTCAGCCGGCTGGTCATCCCCTTGACGCCCTTCAGCGTGTCCACCGTGCCGCCCACGTCCTCCTCGGCCGCCCGCACCAGCTCCTTGACGGGCAGTCGAGAGTACGGGTCGTCCCCCGCGCCCACCTTCGCCCGGACCACCGGGTCCGGCTCCTCGCAGTCGCACTCCTCCGCCGGTTCGTCGCAGCGGTCGCAGTACTGCACGGTCTCCGTCCCGCACAGGGGACAGACCCGGTACGGCATCAGCAGGTCGCACTCCGGGCAGATCCGGTAGCAGACCTCCACCTCGTCCGAGCCGCCCGAGTCCCCCCGGTAGAACTTCATGATGTCCCGCTGGTTCCCGCCCACGATGCCGATCGGGAAGAGCACGTGCGGTGGAGGGCTCATCAGCCGCTCGCGCGCCTTCTCCGGCCTGCCCATCCGGGCCCCGATGCGCGTCGGCGCCTTCTCCCGCACCGGGAACCCGGCCAGCCTCGAGACGTACCGGCACGTCTCGTCCCGAATGATCAGGTAGTCCAGCAGGTCGTCGAGGTCCTCGTCCGGCTCCCGGAACCCGCCCTCCTCCACGTCATAGCCCAGCTGCGCGGCCAGCGCCGAGGCCCACGGCTCCTCGACGACGACCTTCCCGTCCTCCACGCGGTGCGGCACGAGCAGGTCCTCGAGGATCCCCTTGACCTCCTCCGGCGCCCGGACCTCCAGCCCGCCCCACTCCGACCCCTCCACCTCGATCGATTCCCGGAGCCGGTCCACGTCCTCCGGCCGCACGTCGTGCCACAGGAACGTGTACTTCGGGTGGAACGGGACGCGAAGCTCGCGGGAGAGCCGGATCGCCTCCTCCACCGTGACGTTCTCCGGGTCGGCGATCCGCGGCCGCACCTCCCGCTGCACGAAGCGCACCACGGACCGAGCGACTCGGATGGGACCGTTAATGTACCCGTCCAGCCTCTTCCCGGACCCGGACAGCCGGCCGGCCTCCCGGGGGAGCTCGCTCAGCGGCACGTCCTTCAGCCTCTCGAACAGGCGCTTCGGCAGGTTCTCCTTCAGGACGTTGTACTTGACGACGTCCGGGACCTCCTCCACCCACCACTCCGGGCAGTAAGCGGGCGGCACGAGCGGGTGATTGTTCTCGAGGAACTCGCCGACCGCGACGAGCATCTCGCCCAGGTCCAGGATCTCCTCGATCTCGTCCCTCTCGGCCAGCTCCTTGGCCTCCCGGGGATCGTCCAGCCGCACGACCGAACCGTCCTTCAACCGCACGACCGGCGGCTCGAGATCGGTGACCGGGAGCACGCACGCGGCCTTACCGGGCCGCTCCACCTTCAGCTGGGTCCCGATCACGATGAAGCCCTTCGTCGCGTACATCATCGACGGGTGCACGCCGACCGCGGCGAAGCCGGTGTTCCGCGCCCGGCCCAGCCGGAGCCGGAACCCACCCTTCGCCGACGGGTGCGAGAGCAGCGGGCGCCCCGCGACGAGCTCGCTCATGTACTTGTCATCGGGCTTGACGGCGGCCCCGGACTCCTCCCCCTCGTCCTCCTCGTCATCCTCCTCCTTCCCGACGAGCCGCTCCAGGAACTCCCAACCGTCCATCCCGTACTTCTCCACGCGCTTGAGCAGCTTGGGGGCCTTCTGGCAGATGCCCTCGCAGATGACCAGGAGCGCGCCGCCCCGAAGCCGGTTGGGCAGGTGAGGGATATCTCGGTGACCCTGTACCTCCACCTCCTCCGTCGGCTCGCCGTCGATCTCGATCGGGACGTGCCTCGCTACGATCTCCACCTCCTCCTCCGACGGGTTGTACTGAAAGGAGCCCACCTTATCCAGGTACGTCAGCACCTCCTCCACGTACCGGCCCACGAGGTCGTGCTTGAAGTCCTCCGGGTTGAACTCGGACAGGCCCGCCACGCGGCGCGCGTAGTCCGCGAGGAGGGCGGACAGGGCCGCGGCGGTACCTCCGGCCGCCCGGATCGGGCCCGCGTACTTGACCGCCAGGTAACAGTCCTCCGGGTCGAGCTCCTCCCCGCACTCCTCGCAGACCAGCCTGGGCTCGTCGTGCGGGGGCTCGGACTCGTCCACCACCCGGTGCCCGGTGCCCCGCTCCCGGATCTCCACCGCGGCGATGCCCTCGAGCGGGGCCGAGACCACGGCCTCGGTCATGATGGCGAGGCCGACCCGGACCGCGTAGTCCAACCGCTCGTGCAGCGGGAGGTCGCCCTTGACCTTGAGCCTACCCTCCACGATCTCGCGCACGATCCGGAACGTCGCCTCCTCGCGATCCCCCAGCTCCTCCTCGAGCTCCTCCAACCGGTCGGCCACGTTCTCCACCTGCAGCAGTCCCTCGACCCGCTCCCCGATCGAGGTGGCCAGCATCACCTCCGGCTCGGGCCGCGGGTCCTCCCGACGGCCCCGAGCCTCCCTCGCCACCTCGTAGAGGCCGGAGGCAACCTCCTCCAGGGTTTCACGGTACCGATCCAGCTCGCGCTCGGCCCGGGACGTCACGTGCGACCGGTACCCCTACCGGTTCTCCTCCCGCCACTCCCGGTCGCGCGACTCGACCTTCAGCGGGATTCCGCCCACGTCGATGATCTCCTCCACCTTACCCTCCTCGCCGGAGC
>JAMOPY010000026.1 GCA_027064305.1 Methanobacteriota archaeon | reverse complement strand
GGGGAGGAGGTGGGGGAGGCGTTCTCCGAGCTCGCCGGGGTGAGCGAGGTGGGTCGGCGGTCGGGCGCCGTGGGGGTCCTCTCCTCCGGTCTGGTGCTGCGGGAGGACCTGTGCGAGCTGGCGACCCTGATGGCGCTGACCAGCCTCGAAGCGATTAAAAGGTGGTGACCACCGGCTGGTGTTACTAAGTATTACCCAAGGGTGGGGCGCGCCGGGGGTGCTCGAGCGTGGAGCGTTCGGGCCGGTCCGAGGAGAACCTGGTGCGCACCTCGGTCACGGTGCCGGAGGGCCTCCTGGAGCGGGTGAACGAGCTGATCGCGTCCGGGTACTTCGCGAGTCGCTCGGAGATCTTCCGGCAGGCGTTGAGGGAGTACCTACAGCGCATCGAGTGGACGGATCGGTTGAAGGGGGAGTATTACGGCGTCCTCTCCTACGTGTACCGTCACGAGCGGGCGGAGCCGGAGCTGGTGAAGGTGCAGCACGATTTCACGGACGTGATCATCACCACGCTCCACGTGCACGTTTCGGACGAGAGGTGCCTGGAGATCCTGCTCATGAAGGGCCCGGGCGAGCGCATCGCGGAGGTGGCGAAGCGGATCCGAGGGATCAAGGGCGTGGAGCAGGCCCGGCTGACGGTCGTGTCGACGGAGGGGGAGTGACGGGTTGGAGGTTTCCGTGCCCGAGGAGTTGAAGGACCGTCGGGAGCTGATGAGGACGCTGATCCTCGCCTACATCGGTCTGAAGCAGCCCCGGGTGCACCT
The DNA here is from genome assembly GCA_027064305.1 of Methanobacteriota archaeon. Classification (GTDB taxonomy): domain Archaea; phylum JAADCQ01; class Methanopyri; order Methanopyrales; family Methanopyraceae; genus Methanopyrus. The sequence continues at coordinate 11,083 of JAMOPY010000026.1, read as the reverse complement.
GGGCGAGATCGGGGAGGAGCTGGGCGTCTCGCTGCAGGCCGTGCACAACTACGTGAAGGAGCTCGTCGAGGAGGGCTACGTGGAGAAGCGCGGCCGGGCGGAGTACGCGCTCACGAACCGGGGCGCGGAGCGGGCGATGGAGGCCGTGAACAACATCCGCCGGTTCTCCACCCGGGTGGCGGAGGAGCTGGGGCGCCGGATGACGTGGGCGGCCATCGCCGCCGAGGACATCGAGGAGGGGGACACGGTGTACCTGTACATGGAGAACGGACTCCTGTACGCGTCCAAGAGCCGGAAGACGACGGCCCGGGCGGTGGCGAAGGCGGACGCGAAGGAGGGGCAGGACGTCCCCGTCACGAATATCGAGGGAGAGATCCCGGGGCTCGAGCGCGGGGAGGTGGTGTTCGTATGCGTGCCGAGCGCCCGCGAGGGCGGGACGAGGAAGGCCGACCTGGAGAAGCTGAAGCGGCTGATCGAGGAGGAGGATTACGACCTGATCGGTGCGGCGGGCACGACCGCCCGGGCCGCGCTGAACATGCTGGAGGTGGAACCGGACCTGAAGTTCGGGGTGATCAACGGGGCCCTCATCGCCGCCGCGAAGGGGCTGAGGGTGCTGGTGGTACTCTCCTCCCCCATGCTGCATCGGGCGAAGAGGAAGGCGGATCAGAGGGGTGTGAAGTACCGGATCGAGTACGTGTGATCCTGGAGCGTGACTCCCGATACTCGGACGGGACCGTGCTGGGATCGATGTGCACGGAGCCCCACCCCGTCGCCCGCCGGGTCTTTCGCGAGGCCCTGCACGTGAACCTGGGCGACCCCTACCTGTTTCCGAACGCCGCCGAGGCGGAGCGCGAGTGCGTCCGGTGGATGGCGCGGGTCCTACTCGACCACCCTGCCCCGGAGGAGGCCGTGGGGGCCATCGTCTCCGGCGGCACCGAGGCCAACGTGCTGGCCGCCTACGCCGCCCGGGAGGCGACGGGCGGGCGCGAGATCATCGTGCCCGAGACCCGGCACTTCTCCTTCGAGAAGGCGGCCCGCATGCTCCGGATGCGGCTGGTCGAGGCGCCCGTGGACGAGGAGTACCGGGTGGACGTGGACGCCGTTCAGGACCTCATCACCCGCGACACCGCCCTGATCGTCGGGATCGTGGGGACCACCGAGACGGGGTCCGTGGACGACGTGGAGGCCCTGTCCGACGTCGCCGAGGACCGCGGGATCCCGCTCCACGTGGACGCGGCGTTCGGCGGGTTCGTGGCCCCGTTCCTGCGGCGGTACCGGGACCTGCCGAGGTTCGGGTTCGACCTGGAGGGCGTCACCTCCGTCACCGTGGACCCGCACAAGATGGGCCTCGTCCCGCCCCCCGCCGGCGGGATCATCTTCCGGGACGGGGAGCTCCCGCGCGAGATCGAGGTCCACGCCCCGTACCTCTCCGGCGGGGGCTCGCGCCAGTTCACGATCGTCGGGACCCGGCCCGGGGCCCCGGTCCTGGCCCTGTACGCGAACATCCTGACCCTGGGTGAGGAAGGGTACGAGCGCATCGCCCTCGCCTGCTACAGGGAGACCCTGAGGGTCGTGGACGCGGCCAAGGACCTCGGGCTCGAGCCGGCCGTGGACCCGCCGCACCTGAACCTGGCCAACGTGCTGCTGAACGGGAGGGACGCCGCCGAGAGGCTGCTCGAGGAGGCCGAGCGGCACGGCTGGAAGGTGTCGATCTCCTCCAACCCGCTCGGCGTCCGGATCGTGATGATGCCGCACCTGACGGCGGACCGCGTCACCGAGTTCCTGCGCCTGGTGGCCCGGGTGGTGAGGGAGTGCGGGGGCTGAGGGAGACGCTTCGGCGGTCGCTGCCCGACCGGTTCACCCTGGTGGGCCTGGGCAACCCCGCCTCCGGCGACGACGCGTTCGGGTACTACGTGGCCCGACGGCTCGCCCCGCTCCGGGCGCCGGGGTTCCGGGCCGTCCCGGCTGGGGTCTGGTTGGAGAGGCTCCCACCGAGCGACGACCCGGTGGTGCTGGTTGACTCCGTGGTGGGCGGGTTCGAGCCCGGGACGGTCGCCGTCGTTCGGGATCCGGAGCCCGAGTGGTGGATCGACGGCCACCGGATCGGGCTGGCCCGGCTGAACGTGCGGCTGTTGATCGGGTTCGCCCCCATTCGCGTGGGCCCCGGGGAGCGCATGTCCGGGGAGGCGAGGAAGGCGGCGAGGATGGTGATCAGGGTGGTGCGGGACGTTGTCCTCGAGCGGGTTGAGGGACCTCCTGATGCTGGCCTACGTGGAGGCCCGTCCCTACCTGGAGGACGCCGGGCGGGCCCGTGAGATCGTGGAGGAGATCTACGAGCGCTGCGACGACGTGGAGTGCGCGCTGAGGGAGCTCCGGAGGTACGAGGAGCGCTCCGACGACGAGACCGAGCGCACCGACGTTCGCATCCTTCGCCAGAAGCTCGAAGGGTTGGCGTCGCGTTGAGGGTGGTGCTCAAGGCCGGCACGGGCGTCGTCAAGCACGCCGGGGTCGTGCGGGAGGCCGTTCGGGACTTCGAGGGAGAGCTGCTGGTGGTGCCCGGGGGCTGGCGGTTCTCGGACGCGGTTCGGCGGGCGCAGCGAGAGCTCGGGTTCTCCGACGAGGCGGCGCACTGGGCCGCCATCCTGGCCATGGATCAGCTCGGCCTGGTGCTCTCCGAGCTCCTGGATCTGCCCTGCACCGAGGATCTCCGGGTGGAGGGGAAGTCGGTGCTGCTGCCGTACCGGGTGCTGCGGGAGCGGGACCCGCTGCCGCACTCGTGGGACGTGACGTCCGACGCCATCGCCGCCTGGGTCGCGGGGCGGGTGGGCGCCGAGCGGGTGGTCTACGCCAAGGACGTGCCGGGCGTGCTGGACGAGCGGGGACGGGTGCTGCGGGAGGTGCCGGCCGGGGAGCTGGAGGGTCGGTGGACCGCCGTCGACCCGTGGGCGCCGCGGGTAGCGTTAAAGGAGGGGGTGGAGCTGCGGGTCGTCAGCGCCGCGAGCCGGGTGGACCTGCTTCGGGCGATGCGGGGGGAGGAGTTCCGTGGAACCCGCGTCCCCCCCGTGGAGCGCCGAGTGCGTCGTGATCGACGTGGGCGTGGGCACGACGGACGTGGTCGCCTACACGGGTGATCCGGAGTACTCGGCGCGGCTCGTGCTACCCTCAAGGACCTCGGTGCTGGCCCGGCGGCTGCGCCGCCTCCGAGGGTCCCCGCCGGAGGTGCTCGGGCTGGTGGGCCGGCCGATGGGCGGTGGGCCCTTCACCCGGGAGCTCCGCCGGTTGATGGAGTCCGGGACGAGGGTTTACGCGGAGCTGCCCGCCGCGCTCACCCTGAGCAACGACGTGGAGGAGCTGCGACGGATGGAGGGACTGGAGCTGGTCGAGGGTCGGGAAGGGCTGCCGGACGGGGTGAGGACGATCGAGACCTACGACTTCCGCGCGCGCCGGCTGCTCGGGTTCCTGGAGGGGGAGGGGGTGGAGCTGGAGGATCTGCGGTGGGTGGCGGCGTGCGTGCAGGATCACGGGTACCACCCGGACTACGAGTCCAACCGGCGGCACCGGTTCGAGCGGCTGTTCCGGAGGTACCTGGGAGAGGGCGGGTGCCGGCCCGAGGAAATGGTGTTCCGGGAGCGTCCTCCCAGGAGCTTCCCGAGGCTGCGGGCGGCCTACGAGGAGTTGGAGCGGATCGGGGTCGAGCCGCTGGTCATGGACTCGAAGCTGCCGGTCGCCATGCTGGGGCGGGTGGAGTCGGAGGCGGAGCGGTTGCTGGTGATCGATTACGGGACGGGTCACGTGACGGCCTTCCTGTTCGAGGATGAGCGCGTGGTGGGGGTGTACGAGCACCACTCGCGGAAGCTCGACCGGTCCCGGTTCGAGGAGCAGGTCCGGGCGTTCGTGGAGGGGCGGTTGAGCAACGAGGAGGTGTACCGGGACGGCGGTCACGGGTGCTGCAACGTCGCCCCGATGGGGTGGGACGAGGTGGAGGAGGTGATCGGGATGGGTCCCCGGCGCTCCGAGTTCGGGCTGGGCCGGGAGCCCCGAGGGGTTCCGGACCGGATGATCCCGGCCTACGGGCCCGCGATGTACCTGACCGGGGCCGCCGGGCGTTGACGGTGTTCGTGGACGCGACCGACGAGCTGGACCCACGGTGGCTGTTCATGGGGGAGCCGGACCGGATCTACGTGTTCCGGACCGGTCACGCCCCCATGCACCTGCACTTCGAGCTGAAGCGGCTGATCGGCTTCAAGACGAGCGTGAACGGCAACGCGATCACGGGCACGGTAACCCCGGAGGGGTGCCTGTCCTCCACGTGCATCACGCCCTGGGTGGTGCAGCTGGTGAGGGCGCGGCCAGGGGACGACGTGCTGGTCGTCGGCGGCCCGGAGGAGACCATCGATCGGGTGTTCGAGCTGTTCCCGGACGTGAAGGAGGAGGAGCCGGGTGAGACCGAGCCCGTCCCGGAGGCGCGCGGGACCCGGAGGATCGTGATGCCGGAGCGCCGGTGCGGGGCGGCCCGTCGGCACGACAAGGAGCTGAGGGAGATCCTGGAGATGCAAGGGTACGAGATCGTGGAACCCTCGGTGCGGGAGTACGTGTGCGGGTTCGAGGCCGTGCAGCGGACCCTGCTGCGCGGGGAGGCCAGCCTGGGCCTCGCCGCCTCGTTCGACATGGGCAGCGGGGAGTACCTGGGCGTGATCCCGGTGGACGTGCACGGGGTGGTGGGGACACCCCGGCTCAACCCGAGCCTGCGGGTCCAGCCGAAGGACGCGCCGGAGCTGGTTCGGGAGCTGCTCCGGATGAGTCCGGAGCGGCGCCGAAGGGTGTACGGCCAGAAGCTCCTCAAGGAGCCGAAGTGGGACCGTAAGATCCCGAACGTGTAGGGGGCCGTCCGGATGCCCTACGTCCCCCTGGTGGTGCGGGTGGACCGGGCGGTGGTCGTGGGGGCGGGGTCCGTGGCCCGCCGGAAGGCCCGCACGCTGGTGGACCTGGGCGTCGACGTGACCGTGGTCTCACCCGACCGGCCGGGCTGGGTGAGGGAGCTGGGCGTGGACCACCTGCGGCGTCGAGTCGAGTCCCCGGAGGACCTGCCCCCGGCCGACCTGTACGTGGCGGCGACGGACGACCCGGGGCTGAACGAGCGGCTAGAGCGGGAGCTCCCGTTGGTCAACCGGGTGGACGTTCGAAATCCCCGGGTGAGGTTCCCGTCGGTGTTGAGGAGCGGGGACGCCCTGCTTGCGGTCTCCACGGGGAAGCCTCGGGTCACCCGGGCCCTGAGGATGCTCGCGGCGGAGCTGATGGGGGAGCTGTTGGAGCGGGCCGGGAGGCTCCCTGAGGAGGCCCGGGATTGGTCCCTGGACAGGGTGATCTCCGAGCTCACCGGGCTGTCTCGGGGCGGGTGAGTGATGGACCTGGAGGGTCTGGCCCTGCATCTGCTTGAGTCCGGGTCCGACGAGGGGGAGGTTCGGGAGCTGCTGGAGCGGCTCGTTCGGATCTGGAAGCGGGACTGGTCGGAGGAGCGGGTAAGGGAGTTCGTGTCCGCGGTTCTGGACGAGGTAAGGCACGTGCGCCGCGCTCACGGGCTCGACGGGGAGCTGGGGCGGCTGCTGCGCCCCCCGTCCTCCGGGGTCACGATGGGAGAGATGGGCGTGGGGTCCCGGGGTGAGGGTGACTTCTTCGTGCACGAGCTGCTGACCCGGCTGGCCGCCCGGGCGGCCGAGGGCGCGCTGGTGTCCCCGGAGGAGCGGGACGACGCCGGGGCCGTGCGGCTCGGGGAGGACGAGCGGGTGCTGGTGAGCGCCGTGGACGGGATGCACTCCCGGCTGAGCGAGTTTCCGTTCCTGGCGGGGTTCCACGCGACGCGGGCGGCCATGCGGGACGTGCTGGTCAACGGGGCGAGGGCGGTCGGGGTGCTGGTCGACCTGCACCTGGCGGACGACGGGGACGTGGGGCGGTTGTTCGACTTCACGGCCGGGGTCGCGGCCGTCTGCGCGGCCACGGGAGTCCCGATCCTGGCGGGGAGCACGCTCCGGGTTGGCGGGGACATGGTGCACGGGAGGAGGCTCGTCGCGGGCGTGGCGTGCGTGGGGGCCGCCAGGCCGGAGGAGCTGACCCCCAGGCGGGAGGCCGAGCCTGGGGACCTGATCGTGCTCACGGAGGGGGCGGGCGGCGGTACGATCTCCACGACGGCGATCTACCACGGGTACTACGACGTGGTCCGGGAGACGCTGAACGTGGACTTCGTCCGCGCGGTGGAGGCGCTCCGGGGGGCCGGTCTGCTGCCCGAGGTGCACGCCATGACCGACATCACGAACGGTGGAATCCGCGGGGACGCGACGGAGATCTCCGAGACCGCCGGGGTGCGCCTGGTCTTCGAGGAGGAACGGGTCCGCGACCTCGTGAACGGGCGGGTCATGAAGATGCTCGACGAGCTGGGGATCGACTACCTGGGCCTCTCGCTGGACATGCTGATGGTCGTGGCGCCGGAGGAGGTGGCGGAGCGCTGCGTGGAGGTGCTGGAGGATGCCGGGGTCAGGGCGGACGTGGTGGGCCGGGTGGAGGAGGGGGAGGGCGTTTACCTGGAGCGTGAGGGCAGGGAGGAGCGCGTGGACGTCAAGTTCCGGGAGTCCGCCTACACCAAGGTGAAGGAGGTCATCGGGGAGGAGCACCCGGAGGACTTCGAGGAGATGAAGGAGCGGGTCCGGCGGGCGTGGGAGGAGGCGGAGCGGAAGCTGGATTGGGTGCTGAGGCTGCTCCGGGAGCGCTCATGAGACCTGCTCTTTGATCCACTCGAGGAACTCCTCGTGACCGCCCAGCACGGGTACGACCAGGACCGCCGGCACGTCGTACGAGTGCAGCTCCACGATCCTGCGAACCACCCGCTCCGCCTTCTCCGCGGTGGTCTTGACGAGGAGGGCCACCTCCTCGTCCTCCTCCACCTCCCCCTCCCATTCGTACACCGACTCGATCGGCCAGATGTTGACGCAGGCGGCCAGGCCTTCCTCGATCAGCCGTCGGGCGATGCGCTTCGCCTCCTCCCGGTCGCCGGCGGTCGAGTAGACGAGCACGTACAACCGGACCGCCCCCGCGTCAGGGTCTCAGCGCCAGGACCTTAAGCTCCTCGAAGAACAGGCGCCGTCGGGCCACGGTCTCCACCTCGAACCGGTCCAGGGGTTGAAGGTGCTCCTCCGGGGTCAGCGTGGAGACGACGATCCGGGCCTCCTCCCACTCCACCCGCCGGTCCGCCAGCCCGCGCAGGAAGCGCTCGATCACGGCCGGGTCCTCGGTGGCCGCGGAGAGGGGGTCGTCCCGCGGGAGCTCCCCGGCCGGCAGGTAGGGTGGGTTGAACAGCACCACGTCGAAGCGCTCGCCCTCCACGGGCTCGAAGAGGTCCCCCTCCAGCGCGCGGACCCGCAGCCCGTTCAGCCGCGCGTTCCACCGGGTGCAGAGGACGGCGGCGGGGTTCACGTCGACGGCCGTGACCTCGCAGCCCCGGTCGGCCGCCACGAGGGCCTGGATGCCGCACCCGGTGCCGACGTCGAGCACGCGGTCCCCGCGCGCGACGCCCTGGTGCTCGGCGAGGAGGAAGGAGTCGTCGGAGGGCGGGTACACGTGCTCGAACACGAGCAGCCTTAAGCCCTGGTAGCGCACGGTGTCGCGCACGCGCACGCCCAAGCTCACCGGCGCCCGATGGGAAACACGTACAGGGGGACCGCGTCCTCGGCCCGGATCCCGAGGATCCGCTTCACCTCCTCGTCGTGGAAGGCGCCGACGGCCACGGTCCCGAGGCCCAGGGCGGTGCACGCCAGGTAGACGTTCTGGCCCACGTGACCGGCCTCCAGGGCCATGTACCGGAAGGAGCGGTCGCCGTACCGGGGTCGCAGGACGCGCTCGTACCCCACGATGACGAGGTTCACGGCGGCCTGGCCGACCCACTCCTGGTCCAGGCACGCCCGCTGCAGCTGCAGGTGGAAGTCGCCCCGCTTGACGAGCCCCAGCGTGTGGGTCTTGGGGTCGTACACGTAGATGCCGGGCTCGAGCCCCTTCACGTTCTTGACCACCACGAAGACGCGGAGCGGGTACAGGGCCCCGGCGCTGGGCGCGGTGCGGAAGCCCCGGGGGTCGGTGATCCCCTGCGCGGCCCACAGCACGGTGGAGAGCTCCCGGAGCGTGAGGGGCTCGGGCCGGTACTTCCGGATGGAGCGGCGCTTCTCGAGCGCCTCGGAGAGGGGCATGTCCATCCGCACCGGCTTCGGCAGCTTGACCCGAGCCTTGACCGGGATCTGGGGCTCCCCCGGTCCGGAGAGCATGTACCATCCGACCCCGAGCGCCGTGGTGACCAGGGCGAGGGCGGTCAGGAGGACGGCCACCATGCGCCTCTTCAAGCCCGCGAAACCTCCCGGAGGACGCTCATTACCTCCTTGGCCAGTCGGATGGAGTCCTCCTCCTTCTTCATGATCGTGTCCGTGCGGACCACCTCCACGTCCTCGGGCGGCTCCACGTCGTCCCGCTCGTCCATGATCAGCACGTCCGGATCGATCCCCCAGCCCCGGTAGTAGTCGATCAGGCCGCGCACGTTGGGCTCGAACCCCACGGCCCGCATCAGCTTCCCGGCCGGCCCGCTGACGGGCTCGTTCCCGATGAAGGGCGAGACGACCACGACCGGCTTCTCCCGGATGGCGTGCCGGAGGTCCGAGATGGAGAGGATGGGCCCGATGCTGGTCACCGGGTTGCTGGGCCCGATGAGCACGACGTCCGACCGCAGCAGGTCGTCCACGGCCTCGGAGGGGGCGGACGCCTCCTCCGACCCGTCGTACCGGACGTCGTCGACCGACGGCTGGCCGCGCCGCTCCACCCAGAACTCGTGGAAGTGCATCTCACCCTCGTCCGTTACGATGATCGTGACGACGCGGTCGTCGGTCATCGGGTACACCTTCCACCGGATCCCGAGGCGCCGGCGGAGTTCGTCCACGGCCTCCGACAGCCGCATCCCCTTGCACTTCATCAGGTACGTGCGGTACTGCTTGAACGCGCGGTCCACGTCCCCGATCCGCAGCGACTCGTCCACGCCCAGCCGTTCCCTCAGGAACTCGTGACCGCGGAAGGAGTCGCCGTCGACCCCGTACCAGGTCTCGTCGTTGACGATGCCGGCCAGGGTGTACAGGACCGTGTCCACGTCCGGGGAGATGTGGAGGCCCAGCAGCTCTCGGTCCTCCCCGGTGTTCACGATCACGAAGAAGTCCGCCTCCAACTCCCGCAGTCCACGCAGCAGCTTGGGGGTTCCGGTGCCCCCGGAGAGCACGCACACGCGGGGCTCCATGCGCCCCACCCCCGGTTACCACGGGGCCGGGGCGGCCAGGACCCGGGCCACCTCCTCGGGCGTCCGGCAGGTGATCACGGTGAACCCGAGCGCGGCGAGGCGGCCGATCAGCTCCTCCCGGAGCATCCCGTCCAGGGTCCTCCCGTCGGGTCCGAACATGGCGTCGGGGAGGATCAGCAGCGGGCAGTCGCTCCGGGGTTCCACCCTGCGCACCTCGCGGAGCACGTCCTTGGCGGTCAGCAGGCTGGAGGCCCCGATCACGCCCCCGAACACCCGGTTCTCGACCACCACCAGCTCCACCTTCTCCAGGTCCCGGACCGCCGGCTCGAAGATGGGGGCCGCCAGCTCCCCCACCACCAGGTAGGTCTCCACGTCCGGCTCGGGCAGCTCCGGAGGCTCGCAGGCCGGCTCGCCCAGGAGCGCCCGGATCGTCGGGGCGGGCACCACCTCCAGGTCCAGCTCCCGGTCCAGCTCCCGGGCGGTCTCCCACATCCACCGGAGCTCCTCCTCCGTCGGGAACCGGAAGCCCCGGGCGAGTCGGGTGCCGCCCACGGGGAACACCCGAACCTGCCGGGCCCCCGCCTCCTCCAGCCGTCGGCAGGTCTCGGGGAGCTCCCGGAGGTTATATCCCGGGGTCAGCACCAGGTCCGCGATCAGGTCGATACCGACCTCCTCGAACCGCGGCAGGAGCTCGATCACCCGGTCCGCCTCCGGGTTCCGCATCAGGCGGACGCGCGTCCTCGGGTTGGTCGTGTGCAGGGACAGCTGGAGCTCGTCCAGGCCGGCGGCCGCGAGCGACTCGAGCCGCTCCCCGTCCAGGCCCACGTTCCCGGCCGTGTCCACGACCCGGAGCCGGAGGTCCGGGTACCGGTCCCGGGCGGTCTCGATGCGTCGCTCCAGGTCGGGGTCGTTGAGCGTGTCGTGTCGGGTGGTGCCGACCCGCCCGCCGTGCTCCCGGAGCACCTCGGGAGGGTTCTGCGGGATGTAGCAGAACACGCACGCGTTGCCGCAGGGTCCGGCCCGCTCGGACGGTGGGATGACGGCGAGGTCCTCCGGCTCCTTGATCATGTCCAGGTCGAGCTCGTCGATCTCGTGCGCCACGCCCCGCTCGTCGATCTCGTACGGGATGGTGGTCCCCCCGAGGGGGTGGAGGGGGTTGCGCATCGAGTGCGAGCCGGTGGTGGACGTTGAGGAGGAGATCGAGGCGGAGGCCCTGGTCTCGCGGCAGCGACTGTCGTTCTTGGGGGGCGTGGACCCGGAGACGGGCGAGGTGATCGACCCGACGCACGAGCTGCACGGGGAGCGGGTGACCGGGAAGGTGCTCGTGCTGCCCGGGGGTCGCGGGTCGACGGTGGGATCGTACGTGATCATGGAGCTGGCCGAGCGGGGTCGGGCGCCGGCGGCGATCGTCGTCCGGGAGGCGGAGCCGATCCTCATCGTGGGGTGCGTGCTGGGCCGGGTGCCCCTGCTGCACCGACCCGACCGGGACCCGGTGGAGCGGCTGAGCACCGGTGACGTCGTGCGGGTGCTGCCCGGCGGTGTGCTGGAGGCGTAGGGGGCTCGGGGAACGCCAGCCGTCGTCACCGATCCGTCGGGCCCACCTCCTCATCGCCCGGTGTCGCAACGTTGAAAAGGCTCCCAGGATTTAGCTTGCGGGGGTGAGCCGGCCATGGCCGAGGAGGGCGGCTCCGAGCTGAAGGAGGTCATCATCGGCGCCCCCGCGATGGCGGACACCGACCGCGCCGAGCACTACGTGAACGACGTGCG